>JAHFPP010000038.1 GCA_023266675.1 Candidatus Woesearchaeota archaeon | reverse complement strand
AAAGATTCTCGCATTAGTATTGTAAAAAGCAATGGCACAATCGGTTCTACAAATAAAGTTAATTCAACAAGTTGGAGTGTAAGTGATGAAAACTTCACTTATGGTTCATCAACTGATTTGTGGGGGGAAAACTGGACTGCGTCAGACATCAACAGCGGAAACTTCGGCGTATCAATTTCAGTCAACGCGTCTTACGCGACAGCGTACATCGATTACGTTACAATTAAGGTTTATTATAATGTGACTACTTATTTTGAAAGCAATTCAAGCGCAAAACAATTAATCAACAACACCGACGTTAATATTCCTGGTGCTCAGATGCAAAAAACAACGTATGTAACTGAAACGTTAAACAATCAAAGCATAAACTATTGCATACCACAAGTCCCTGCATACATGCCGGCAGGCACATACACGCAAACACAAACATGGGTAACAACAGCAATAGGATAATTATTTACTGCTCATAATCTCTATAACACTTCTGTTTTCAAGAGGCACGTCTTTTCCTATTGGCATTTTTGTTTTCACATTTATTGCTTTAACAAAGTTTTTCCCAAAATCTGTATGGAGCTTAAAGGCGAAGTCAAGCGCTGTTGTGCCTTTAGGCATTAAAAAACAGTCAGGCAAAGTTCTTCCTTCGCTGTCCTCTAATTTATTTACGCCGCCAGGGTAGACTGCGATATAACCAAGAAATTCAAAAACTGCTTTGTCCAAAACTTCCTGTACGCCAGTTTTTCCAAATTTTTGAAGAATGTTTGCTCTGATAAATTCCAAAGCTTTTTTTTGTTTATCATTAAGTTTTGTTTCATCTTTTATCTTGAAATCTGATGCGCCAGGAACGTAATCAATCAACCCATGTTTTGCGGCTTCGCGAAGTGCAAGTTCGCTTTCTGCGCTGCTTGGCACAATCATGTAGTCAGGGAACTCTTTTTTTAACCTTTCAAAATTCTTGTCTGCGCCAGGCACGTCAATCTTATTAGCGGAAATAATCATTGGCTTGGTTTTTTTCCTAAATTCTCTTACAACAGAGAATAATTCTTCATCAGTCCAATTAATTACTGGTTTTTCATGAAGCGTAAGCATTTTTAATGTGTCTTTTACCATATTCTCTGTAACTCGCAGTCCAGAAAATTGTTTTGAAATCGCTTTATTAACATCTTCATGAGCAGCTTGTGTTGTTCTTGCAAATTTCTCCCAAACTTTCTTAAAAACGTTAAGATACCAAAAGTCAAGTTCTTCTTCCAGAAATTTTATGTCTTTTGCAGGGTCATAGCTTAGAGGCACAACTGATTCTCCTTTTTCATTAACGCTTCCGCTAACGTCAATTACGTGAACTAAAACATCCGCCTGTCTAAGGTCGTCTAAAAACTGGTTTCCCATACCAAGTCCTTCATGTGCCCCGGGCACAAGACCTGCAACGTCAATCATGTCGATAGGCACGAATCTTTGGTGCTCAACGCAGTAGCCTATCCTTGGCTTGCATTGCTTTCCAAATTCCTTGTCAACACAGTCTACCCTCACAAAACCAACGGCGTGATTTGGCTTAATGGTTGTAAAAGGATAATTAGCTATCTCTACATCAGCAAGCGTTGACGCTTTAAAAAACGTGCTTTTGCCGCAACTCGGCTTTCCTACAATTCCAACTAGCATAAAACAACGAATTTACGCTTGATATAAAAAGTTTTGCTGTGTTTGACTTTGTAGAAATCTTCTTTTAACTTTACGCGAAATTCGCTTTTTACATGTTTTATCTTGCTGCTGTCACCCCATGAGGAATAACCGTTTCGTCAGTTAACGCTCGATATTAAGGACTATTTAGTTATAATAAATAGTCCGAACTGTTTTAGTCAAGGTTTTTTAAAACGTTGTGGGACTTCCCCCAACAGCATTTTAATGTTTTATTGATATAACGCTCATAAACTTCGCGGTAAAAGTTATGATTTCTACAACTCCAGTGTTTTTAGCAAAGTTTTTATTTGTAATATTAATATCAATAATATGAATTATCCAAAAATACTTGTCGGAGCACCTGTTTCAAGCCATCATGAGTACTGCACAGAAAAATTTATACAGGGGCTTTTATCACTGGATTATCCAAATTATGACATTCTTTTGATAGACAACTCAGACAATGATGAATTTTACAATAAATTCAAAGACAAAATTCCAATGGTTAGAGACGGATATAATCTTACTGGAATAAAAAAAAGAATGGTTTATTGCAGAAACATGCTTAGAACCAAGGCTCTTTTAGAGGGTTATGAATATTTTTTCAATGTTGACCAGGATGTTATTCCACCAAAAGATACGCTAAAAAGATTCTTATCTGATAAAAAAATGGTTTTAACAGGCATTTATTACAATTATTTCACTATCAACGGCAAAGAGCGAAAACTACCTTTGCTTTACGGATGGTTTAGTGAAATTCAACAAAAGGAAATCATGTCTAATCTTAAAAACATAGAAAAAAAGCAACCATCTTTTTACAATACATTAAAGAAAAATAATTTTAATTTTAATAACATACGAAGACACTTAAGCGCTGAAGAAGTTGAAGAAGATAAATTAATCGAGATAAAAATGTGCGGTTCAGGATGCCTGTTTATTCACCGCGAGGTACTCGAAAAAATAGAGTTTAGGGAAAACACAATGGGCGGGTTTGACGACGTAATATTTTGTATGGATGTGCGGGAAAAATTAAAAATGAAGATATGGTGTGACACTTACGTAAAATGTGACCATAAAGTAAATGAAAGACCATGGAACTGGGCCACAGATGGAAAAGAGAACTATATACTTAAAAAAAGTTGAATTTAATCATATAATCTACTTCTTGGCGGCATAATCGTTAATTATATAAACTATTAGATGCAGTATATACTTATGGCATATCCTAATTTTCCAAGATTCAAAAGCACCAAAGACAAGGGAAGCGATTCTTTAGGTGTTGAAGGCAAATCACTGTATGAGTTTGAATTCAGGGTTGTCAAAGTATTTCATATGAAAAATTTTTATAAATTCGTTTACTGGTACCTTACTGAGGAAGGATGGAGAGCTGCTGAAGACGAAGGTGAAGAGGATGAACGAGTTGAAACTTTCTTTGAAGAGTGGCGTGAGCCAAACGGCAACATGCAGAGAAGGATATGGTGGAGACTAGTATATAATCCAGAGTTCCACTCAAGAGGCACCAGCAGATACAGATACTATATGGATCTAAATTTTACAAACCTCTTTATGAGAAATACAGAAACGGTCGTTGGCGGAAGAAAAATGACAGCACAGGAGGGGGAGCTTAAAGTAAGGGTTAAGGTATATATTAAAATATTTGACCAGGATGTTAAAAAACACCCACTAATGGGTCCAATATTATTCCATTTCTTTCGAAAACGATGGTATAAACCAATATTTGAAGGATATAGAAATGATATAAGAGTTCGTGCAAGAAACCTTCAGGATGCAATGAAAGACTTCTTTAATGTCGCGACATTTCAGGAAGACCAGAAGAACTTCCACCTCGAAAGAGGACTATAGCGACGATAATAATACACTGGACTCACTGGACAGCTATGCACGAGAAATATATAAACTAATTCTTTTTATTTTTCTAAAAAGAGACTACACAAAACCGCTAAATAATAATTTTTGAATATTATTGCAAAAATCAATTATGCAGTTATGCTAAACGCTCTCTTTTTGATTAAACTCCAAAGTATCAATTAAACTAAAATTTGGAGGTTTTTAAAATGAAATTTAAACTTAACGAGAAATTAGCAGAAGAAACTGGAGTTCATGTTGGTGACGGAAGCATGAACATTTACAACAGAGTTTATACTTATACTTTAGCTTGTCATCATATCGATGATAAAAAGTATATGACTAATCACATTATTCCTTTGTATAATGAAGTTTATGGTATAAAACCAAACTTAAAGCCATGGTCAAAAGGAACAATTGGATTTAGAATTCATAATAAAGAAATTGTAAATTTTAAGCATAAAATATTAGGTTTGCCTTTAGGCAAGAAAGATAAGGTTATTATTCCTAAAAAGATATGTGAAAATGTTTCTCTCCAAAAAGCATTTTTAAGAGGATTTGTAAGTACAGATGGAAGTATAAACACATTTCTTGCTAATAAAACAAAGATTTATCCAAGAATAGAAATGTGCAATGTTTCAAAGGAATTGATGTTACAAATAAACAGTATTCTTAGAAATTTAGGATATAAAACTTCAATATGGACAATAAATAAGAATAAGCCAAATTGGAATGAAGGGCTTAGACTTACCATTAATGGATATGAAATGCTTAAAAAGTGGGATAAAGAAATAGGTTTTCCAAACCCGAAACATCAAGATAAACTTGGAATTTTAGGTATTAAAGAGTAATATTTTTAAATAGAACATTTTTCTTTAGTCTATAACTATGCCCCTGTAGCATAGTAGCTATTGCGGCAGAAAGAAGAAATTCTTTGTCGAAACTTGTAGCTACAATGTTTTTGTAGATAAGCAATCTGCAGGTCGAGGATGCAATTTCCTCCAGGGGCTTTTTTTATATTAAATAAAAATCTTAAAAAATCTTGAATATTCATGATTTAACGTAAAAAATGACGCTGCTTGTAGACATTGTATCAAAATCATTATCAGTTTTAGTAATATGTTTGCTCTTAATTATCATCTTCTTCTCATTATACCTTTTAATTAAAAAAATAACAAAACATTCATCCAAATTTCTTGATAAGCAAATAAAGTTCTTAAAAAACAATGCACTGCTTCTTGTTTTTATAATTGCTTTAATTTCAACATGCGGAAGCCTATTCTTCTCAGAAGTCGCAGGTATAGAACCGTGCAAGCTTTGTTGGTTTCAAAGAATATTCATGTATTCGCAGGCAGCAATCCTTGCGTCCGCACTGTATTTCAAAAGAAAGGATTTTCAATATTACACACTTCCATTAAGCATAATCGGTATTTTGATATCAATTTATCACAATATAGGGATATTCACTTATCAATCAACTGTAACCTTATGTTCAGCTTCAGGACCTTCTTGTTTTGTAGGGTACCTTACAATATTCGGATTCATTAATATTCCAATTATGGCCTTTACAGGGTTTTTAGGCATAATATCTTTATCATTTCTTAATTTAAAACATGACAAATATAGATAATCAATGCTTTCACTACTATTAATCACATTCATTTGGTTATCGACTTACAAAAACGCAGTTTTTATAAATAAGCGGTTATTTGGTGTTTAATCAACTGATAAATGTGATATTATGGCTGAAAAAACAGATGAAAATGAACTGAAAAAAGAATACCAACCCTTGCAGAAAAAGTTTAACTTGCCGTCTTTTGACAGCCTGGAAAATGATTTTGGGATGATGGATGAAGAGACAGACAAATACGTTCTTTCAAAGATAAGAAGAAAAATGAGTGATAAGATAGATTTCTACATTAGTGTTCTTGGCAATATATTTGAAGGAGACGCAACACTTTCAAATATTTACGAATCAAAAGTTTTTGATGAAGAGAGCAAAACAGAACTTTTCAAGATATACAAACGACTTATGAGGTACGGTAGGGACGCAAATATACTTTCTTTGACATATGATGAACGCGCGGAAGCCGAGTACATAAAGGAATTCTACAAAGAATGGCAGCATCTAAAAGAAGGAATAAAAAAACAGCTTGTCTTATTCCGGGATATATGGGACTCTGAAACAAATACTAACGAAGATATCTTAAATTATTTGGGTTGATTTTATGAATCTACTAATAATAGGTCCTCAGGGATGCGGAAAAGGAACGCAGGCAAAAAGACTTTCATTAAAATATGGTATTCCTCATATTTCTACAGGTGACATATTCAGGGAGAACATCAAGCAAAAAACAGAACTTGGTAAACTTGCTGAGGATATAATAAACCAAGGAAAGCTTGTTCCTGATGACATAACATTTGGAATAATTAAAAAAAGACTCTTGGAAGATGACTGCAAAAACGGTTACATACTTGATGGCTTTCCAAGAAACATTGAGCAGGCAGACATGCTTGAAGGATTCCTTGAGACCGAGTTTGCAATAAACATAAGCACAAAAGACAAAGAAGCAATAAATCGGATTGCAGGGAGACGAACGTGTATCAATGGGCACGTTTATCACGTAACACTTAATCCGCCAAAGAAAATGGGCGTCTGTGACGTATGCCAAAAACCGCTTTTTCAGAGAGATGACGACAAGCCTGAAACAATAAGAAAAAGGCTAAAAGTTTACCACGAGAAAACAAAACCATTAATCGAGCATTACACTAATCTAGGAAAAATAATTGATATCAACGGCGAGCAGCCAATAGAGAAAGTCTTCAAAGACATTGTGAAGAAACTTGAGAGATAAACTTAATTCTTTTTAATTATTCAAATAAACTCTTAATAACATTTGTCGCATATGCGCCTGGCGGCAGAAAAAACTTTATCTTCACTTTTTGCATTCCGGAATTAAGTTCATCATCTTCAAGCTTTCCAATATCAAGATTTTTTGGTATTACATATAAATCTCTTTTTGTTCCCTCATCTGACAGGTCAGGAATTTTCCTGATAATGAATTCCCTTAAATTCACATTTTCTTCTTTTAGTATTTTTTCGCATATTTTTTCTATCTTTTTCTCATTGAATTCAGTTCCAAAACCAATTATCGGGATTTTTATGTTGGTTTTCTGTTTTTTGGATATTTCTTCAGCAGTTTTATTCCAAAGATGTGACTGATAAGCGTGTATGTACAGCTTCAATATTTTTTTTGGGATGCTTCTTAAAGCTCCAACAAAATTATTTGGGCTGCCACTTAGTATAGCTTCGCATTCAGGAAGCATTTTACAGGCTTCTTCAAATTTTCCTTTTATTATCAGTTTTCCAATGATATGGTTATCATTGTTCTTTCCAAATCTCTGGTCGTCAAAATAATTTATTATCAGAAGTTTTTCATTTTTCTTTGGTATCTTTATTATATTTCTTACAGTTATCTCAAACACATTACCATCAAGCATTCCAAGATTAAGTCGCTCTTTACCATGCCCAAGAAATTTTAATTCAATATCATTCAAATTCAAATCTTTTTCTGGTCCTCTGTTAATTGAAATATATTGCTCTGTAACTGCAACTCTATCCTTTGTACCTGCAAAATTTGCAAATTTATCATCAACCCTAAAAATATTGCAAACTTTACTTATCGCGTCAATCGTATTGTAGTTTTTCTTTTTTAAAAGATAATATGAGTACTCGCCGTTTTCGTCAAAATCCAGTTTATTAATCTCCATCACAATAAAATCTTCCGGAATCTGTTTGATTTTGTACATTTTACTTTATTATTTTTAATATATTTAAAAAACAGCTCTTTTTCTACAATAAACTGCTTTTTTACCTATAGTTTTAAAAAATAATTGTATTTTCTTATAATAAATGCACGTGTAGCTCAGACTGGATAGAGCATCACACTCCTAATGTGAGGGTCGGGGGTTCAAATCCTCTCACGTGCGCTTTACTAATCCAGCAAACTATTTAAACTCTTCAAATCATTTAATTAATATGAACAAAAGATTTATCTTCACAATATCACTATTACTCGGAGTTATACTCACGGTTATCATATACTCTTCAATTGGAAAAATTCTTCTTCCATTTAGGGAAGCGCCACTTTATATCTTATTGTCCTACATTTTCTTGGTTTTCCTGATTCTTGCCGTACACACACTTAAATGGAAGATTATACTAAAAACAACAAATCATAATATTCCTTTTAGAAAACTTTTTATTTTTCAGATAATGGGGTACAGCATTAATTATATTACTCCAACGGCACACATTGGCGGGGAGCCTTTAAAGGCTGCAATGCTAAAAGAGAATAATGTCCCGTATTCCGAAGGAGTGTCGTCGATTTTTATTGACAAATCACTTGAAATTATATCCAACGGGTTTTTTGTTTTTATAGGCATAATGATTACGATATTAAGCTTTACACTTCAAAGGCAGGAAAAAATTAATCTTATAATACTTTCATCAATATGCATTATTCTCCTTGTCTGGGCGTTTATTGCATTTGTAAAAAAAGGAAACACTCTTCATTCAATTTACAAATTTTTAAGACTTGACAGAATAAAATCTTTTAAGAATATAGACGAAGATATAAAGAAAACAGATGATAACATAAATATGTTTTTTAGAAATCATAAATTGACATTTTTTATATCATTGCTCCTAAGTTTCTCAATGTGGATATTTATGTTTTTAGAGTACAAACTTCTTTTCCTTATACTAGGGTTTAACGCAAACATCATACAACTTTTTGTTGTAATAAGTTTTGTCGGATTTGCTTACATGATACCGATACCTGCTGCAGTAGGGGTTCTTGAAGCAGGGCAGCTTTCCGCATTTTCAATCTTGAATTTAAGCTCTTCGCTTGGTATCGCGGCGTCAATAATTATAAGGGCAAAAGATTCAGTTATAACACTTATAGGTCTTTCAATAATAACATTTAAAGGGCTTTGGGATTTTAAATAAACAAGAAAATAATCTTTAAATTAATAATTAAAACAGTTCTAATTAGGACAATCAATGCTTACTTCAAATGCCTATTAACAATTTCAGAAACCTTTTTGCCGTCAATTTTTCCACGGAACTTATTCATCACAATCCCCATAATTGCACCGCTACTTTTATCTTTGTTATCAGAAATTATGTTTTCTATTTCTTTATCAATTTCTTTCTCGTTTAATTGTGAGTATTTTGAATAGTCAATTCTGTTTCCGTTTGCTATATCAACAAATATCTCAAAGACAGCCTCATTTGTTATCTCTCCATTCTCAAGTTTTGGCAGTATTTCATCAATGTGGATCATAACGTCAACATCTTTCAGATATCTTCGTTTTATCTCCCTTGGGGTATTTATTAAAAGATTACCAATAAATAACGGAGTTATTTTTTTGTACTTCCTGACAATAGCCTCAAATTCCATTCCTTCTTTCACTATTGGTGTTGCGATGTCACTTGATAGTCCATACTCTTTTTCAAATCTTTTTATCTTATCCTCAATAAGTTCAGGGAGCTTAATATGTTTCACATCAGGAACTATTGGTACGGTGTCAGTTTCCGGGTACATTCTTGCAGCACCAGGCATAGGACGTAAAAATGTTGTTGTTGCATCTTCATTGGCCTTTCTTACTTCCTTAATCAGCGGATTATGAATTCTGAACGTAACTGCTTCAAGCGCCTTTTCTGCAACTTTTTTGTTGTCAGCAATTATTATAAATGCATCATTCTCTTTTACATGAAGTTCTTTTTTTATCGATTCAACTTCATCCTCACTTATTCCATAATTTGGAAGCTCGTCAGTATGAAACAGTCCGCCAACGTTTGCAATTGCCTTTGCGTAATCAGACAGCTCTGTTCCAAATCTTTTCCCTTCACATATCTCCCACTTGAATTTTCCGGAGAATCCTTCTATCTTTATGCCAAGCACAGCTCCACTGTTGTCAAGTGTTTTTCTTAGCACCTTTGATGAAGTTTTTTCAAGCATTTTTGTAAGGTCATGTACTTTTGAGACATGAATATTCTTTGAAAGTGTGTGAAGGCTTTGTTGTCTGACAACTTCATTTTCAACAAGCTTTGCCAATGACTTTAAATCCTGAGCGCCTTTTATTTCCACACGTACTCCATTTTTTATTGATATATTAACATCCTGCCTTATTGTTCCAATTCCTCTCTTTACTTTTCCAGTGCTTCGAAGTATCATCCCTAATTTTTCTGCAACTTCACGCGCATGAACAGGTGTTTTTATATCTGGGGATGTCCCTATTTCAATAAGTGGTATTCCAAGCCTTGAAAGATTGTATATATCAAATTCTTTCTCACGCTTAACTATTTTGCATGATTCTTCTTCAATAGAAATAGTTGGTATGCCGACTTTTCCGCTTTTGGTTTCTATAATTCCTCCTCTTGCAACAAGCGCAGTTCTTTGAAAACCTGTGGTGTTTGAGCCGTCAATTACTGTTTTACGCATAACCTGTATTTCGTCAACTATCTTTGCATTAAGCATTAATGATGTTTGAAGAACGATATCAAGCGCTTCCTTATTCATGACATGCGGTGGTTCTTCATCAAGCTCTACAAGGCATGTAGAATCCTTGTATCCGTAATACAGAAAATGTTTTTCTTTGCTTTGTTCATGCGCAGCTGCCACGTCTATTTCTCCAGTTTCGCCAACTACTGCCCGGAGGTTTCTTTTTACCTCATACTCATGCTTGTCATCTCTTACAATGCTTGGGCAGCTGCAAAATAACTTATTCGTATCAATCTGCTGGTGAACTTCAATGCCGCACATTAATCCAATCTTTTCATAATCAATTTTTTCAGTCATTTTTTTATTCTTTGTTTAGTACAAAAAGTTTTCTTCATCAATTCTTTCATTCATTTCATATGAAATATTTTTTTGCATTAATTCTTTAACTTCCTTTTTGTTTTGTGTTTGTCCAAGCGCCCATCCAAGCTTTATGTAAGCTACTTCAGGAAGCATGTCTTCGACATAAATGCAGTCATATTCAATTGACAGTTTTCTTAGGTTTGTATATACAAGCGGGTGAACTCGACCATATACTGTTTGGGTTGCAATAACAACAGGTATTGCTTTCTCTTTGCATTTTTTTAGAAACGGTAAAAATGAGTTTTCTTCTATTATTGTAGGAACGTGTCCTAGGGCAGTTGCCATTATAACTATCCCTTTATAATTATTCTCAAGATAGAAATCTATTATTTTTGGATTTATACCTGGATGCACATATATCATTGCAATCTTTTTTTCATGATTAGTATTATGAATTACTTTCCCATTGTTTTTATTAACATAATTCTTATTGATTATCTCAATTTCTTTTTCAGAAGGATACACTTTTGCTATTGGGAGTTCGTTTATTGGTCTAAACGCATCTCTTCTTGATGTATGCATCTTTCGAACTTTTGTTCCTCTTATCAGGAGGCAGTAATCATCATTGTTAGTTCCATGAAGACATGAATACACTCCAGCGCCGTCAAAATTTGCAGCTGCTTTTACTGAGCAGATAAGGTTTATGAAAGCGTCGCTTGAACCGCGGTCAATGCTACGCTGTGATGCTGTTACTATTATTGGTTTTGAAATATTTCTTAGAAAAAATGATAGCGCTGCAGTTGTGTAATGGAGAGTGTCAGTACCTTGTGTAATGACAACCCCATCCTGTCCGCTGTTTAGCTCTCTTTCAACATCCTTTGCGATGCGCTCCCAAACGTTCCAATCAAAATCTTCAGACATCATGTTCATCTCTTTTTTTGCCTTAAGATTAGCTATTTTTTCGAGTTCAGGGCACATAGCTACAAAATCCTCTGCTGTGAGGTCTGCGTAAACCCCTCCTGTCTTGTAATCTATTTTTGACGATATTGTTCCTCCATAAGAGAGGATTGAAATATTTGGAAGATTAGGATTGGTTATAATTTCTTTTTTTTGAATAAGTGGAGGTATTGCTTTCTTTATTAATTCAATTTTTTCAATTTTTTTCTTGTCTACTCCTATATTATAACCATTTTCAAGCTTTATTATCAGAAAATCTCCTTCAAGCATTTCAGGTCTTGGCAGCACTACTCCTTCAATAGTCTCTTCTTTTGTAAAAACTTTTACGCTGTCGCCCGGCTTATATGTCATAAAGACAAAAAGAATTAAGACTTTATTTAAAGATTTCTATATCTCATAACTTAATTATCATGACATATTTCTTATAACGACAAAGTATAGGGGCACTAATACTATTAATGAAGAAATATTTATCCATAATACTAACTCTATAATTTTGTCGGTGCGTCAATAAACACTGTATTTACATTAAACTTTTCTTTAAGAAGCGGTATCAGTGCCTTGACACCAAGTGTTTCGGTTGCGTAGTGGCCTGAAAGAATAACACTGATTTTTGATTCCTTTATGTCATGAAATGACGAATGGTATTCTTCGCCTGTAATGAAACAGTCTAGCTTTTTATATTCTGCTTCTTCAAGGCATGAGATTCCGCCGCCGCTAATTACACCAACGCTTCTTATCATAACTTTTTTGGCAGAAATTACAGATTTAGTATTAAGTTTTTTATCTAGACTTTTTGATATACTAATAATATTAACAGGCTTATCAAATCTCCCTTGGTATCCTATTGGGACACCATGATATTTTCCGAACTTCTTTACATTTTTCAATCCAAGTATCCTACAAAGTTCAATGTTGTTTCCATATTTATTGTGCAAATCCAAAGGAAGATGCGATGCGTAAAGCGATATATTATTTTTTCTTAAGTAATCAGCTCTCTTGTTTGTTATCTTATCTGATGAATAACTTTTTTTCCAGTAGATTCCGTGGTGGACAATCACCATATCACATCCTTCTTTTTTTGCTTTTTCAAAAGTCTCAAGGCACGCGTCAACAGCAAAACCAATTTTTTTAATTTCATGGTTTCCTTTAACCTGAAGTCCATTTTTGGATGAATCTCTAATTTTTTTTACATTTAACTCTTTGTTAAGGAACTTTACAATATCATCTCTTTCTGCCATAAACTAGATTAAATAATTGTTTGTTATAAACTTTTTGGAAACAATATGGTATCTTACAGAACCATTTAAACTTTTTGAGTACTTTCTACTTTTTTATATTAAAATTATTCATTTATCCTCTTACAATCTCATCTATATTAATTCTTGTTAAACATCATATTTAAATAAAATACGAAATCACCCTTCAAAGTTGTTTAGAGTATAATTGTGCAAATATGCACTTTTGAGGTGGAAAAATGAGAAAATATGTTTTAATAATGTTTTTAGTGCTTGGATTAGTTGCCCTAGCAGGATGCAGCCAGCAGCAAGGACAAGCAACCAACACAGCAGCAAATACTGCACAAAACGCCGCAGCTGTCAAAGAATTTTCCATGACGTCTTATTATGATGACAAAGGAAAATGGTTCTCACTTAAAGAAATTGACGTTAAGAAAGGAGACAAAGTTCGAGTAAAAATCACAAACACAAAAGGAAGTCACGATTTTACAATTGATGAATACGGAATTAAGGAAATGACACCTTTAAATCAGGAAACAGTTATTGAATTCACAGCTGACAAAGTTGGAGACTTCATCTACTACTGTTCAGTTCCAGGGCACAGAGCAGGCGGTCAGTGGGGAACTTTAAAAGTCACTGAATAATTTTACTTTTAATATTTTTTTTATTTTAATATTTTTAAATAATTTCTAAGAATTTAAATTATAATACAAGCTATCCGTAATAATTAGGTTTGTCTGCAAGCATTTCTTTTGATTTCGCAGCTGAGAACTGGTCTTTCATTGTTTTGTACATCTCTTCAACGTCTCGTGATACTGATGGTCTAACTTTCTTTAATGCTTCTTCAAAGCTTGACATGCTTATCTTTATGTCATCCCTTACTTCTTTCTCTTTTACTAGCTCCTCTTTTCGCAATGTGAATATTGCTGCTTCCCTGCATATTGCCTGTATGTCTGCGCCAACATAACCTTCAGTTTTCTTTGCAAGCTCATTTAAATTAACATCTTTATCAAGCGGCATATTCTTTGTATGAATATTAAATATCTTTAATCTGTTCTTTTCGTCAGGTACACCTGCAAGTATTATCCTGTCAAAACGTCCTGGTCGAAGCAGTGCTGTATCAAGTATGTCAGGTCTGTTTGTTGCCCCAATTATAACGACGTCATGCATTTCAACAAGGCCGTCAATTTCTGTAAGCAACTGGTTTACAACT
>JAHFPP010000037.1 GCA_023266675.1 Candidatus Woesearchaeota archaeon | reverse complement strand
CATCAACGAGGTATCTTCTTTTAAGTTTTTGCGGAGGAAAAACTCCCGGAACACTAATACTTGCCATAACAGCATCAACTAAGTTTCCATCCGTTATTATAAACTCCTCTCCAGAATATAAGTCAGTTGTAATTACAGTCAAGGGAATCTTTAAATTATTAAACGTTTTATTACCATAACATTCTTCAAGGAATCTTTTAACTTTAACACCCTTTATGATTGATTGGTTTGGTGTTGTCAAATCAATAAGTCTAAACACTCCTGATTTGGTAAGCCCCACAACTTTTTCCTCAAACTTAATTAGCTCACAATTTAACGCATAATACGCCCCAACCATTGCGCCAACACTTGTGCCTGCAATATAATCTATTTTGATATTGTTCTTTTTTAGAATGTTTATTACTCCGATATGTGCAAGTCCCCTTGCAGCACCTGATCCAAGTGCGAGTCCAACCTTTAATCGTTTAGCCATTATGATATGTATATGTCTCAACTATTTAATCATTTCTTTAATATATTTCTTTAATATATTAATCTTTAATATATTAATATAGAATACATTCAATTTTACGCAATCAATAAAAACATACGCATCATACTATAATACACAAAGAAAAAACAACAAAACAGCAAAAAGACTAGCGATTATATCAGGAATATTACTATTAATATCCGGAATAACAGGGGTTGGATTTGTAAAAGAGACAGAATCGTTTGTTGCAAACTTGCTCTTCTACAACTATGTTATCATGCTAATTTTTACAATACTCTTAATGATAGCATCACTTGGAGGGATATCAGTAATCCTTGGCGGCATATTAATAGGAAGAAACAAAGTTTTTATTGGAACAGTATTCATCAAAATAGGTTCAGGAGTTGGAATCCTAAGCCTGATTGCGCACATATTTCTTTCAATATTCTCAAATAACCTCAGCATAACAAGTTTGATGTCAATTGGAAGCATAGGAATTATACTCTCAGTAATCGCGCCGTTCTATGCAAAGAAGATAAAATCATAAAAATAACATAAACTAATAAGAATAATAGGATGATTTGGGAATATTCCCTTAAAATCATTTCCAAAACTGCCACTATACAATACAGGTAAACCATTATAAATAATTCTTATTTCCCAAAAGAATGTCAAAAATAATTCAATTCACACTTTTCTTTATTATCTTTTTTTCAGTATACTCCCTTATGCATTACTATATATACATCAAAGTTTCAAAGATATTTCTTTTAAAACACTTCTGGATAATCTTTATTACTTTAGCAGTCTCATTTCCAGCATCAATGATAATTGAACGGCTCTCAAATAATATATTTACAAGAGCATTTTACGCTATAAGCGCAACGTGGCTTGGAGTTGCATTCTTCCTTCTTTTCGGATTTTTAGTATTAGACTTAATTTCCCTTAGCGGAAAAATAAACCAAACAACCGGAGGCGTCGCAGTTATTATTATTGTTTTAGTAATATGCGTTTACTCAATATTCAACTCCCAAAATATAAGGATAACCAAAATTGAAGTTCCAATAAATAATCTTCCAAAAGAGAGCATGAAGATAGTTCAGCTGACAGACATACACATAGGAAGCATAAATGACAATAACTTTCTTAAGAAACTAGTTGACAAGACAAATGAGTTAAAACCGGATATTGTTGTAATAACAGGAGACTTATTTGATGGCACAGACGGATTATCTCCGGACATGATTTCCTCACTAAAAGGCCTTAAGACAAAGGCGTATTTTGTAACAGGAAACCATGAAAACTATTTAGGAAAAGAGAAAGCGATAAAATACATAGAACAGATGAATGTGACGGTTCTTCAAAATGAATTCAAAGAAGTAAAAGGAATACAGCTTATCGGACTAAGCTTTCCCGAAAATGAACTAAATCAAAGCAGCGTAAAAATCAATTGGTCAGGAATAGACAAGAAAAAACCAAAAATACTGTTATACCATTGGCCAGTACTTTTGGAAGGAGTGGATTTGCAACTTTCAGGACACACCCATAACGGACAAATTTTCCCATTCAATCTTCTAGTAAAAACAAGCTTCAAATATATATACGGACTTTACAAAGTAAATAACACCTATATATATACATCAAGCGGCGCAGGCACATGGGGACCACCAATGAGGTTTTTAACAACACCAGAAATAGTTGAGATAACACTAAGAAAGGCGAATAATTAAAAAAGTTATTTCTTTAAGATATCAAGAAGCTCATCAATATTATCAATTGAGTAGTCAGTCTCAACTTTAGTTTTGCCTTCATAACCATACTTTGCAAAACAAGTTTTTATCCCAATCCTCTTTGCTCCTTTCATATCACGATGAGGCATGTCGCCAACCATCAGGCATTCTTCAGGCTTAAGCTTTAACTTTTTTAATGCAAACTTGAAAGGCAGTGATGAAGGTTTTCGCCTGCCAGTGTCTTCATATGCAACAACAATATCAAATAAGTCATCAATACCCATATTAACAAGCCTAATCCATGCCTTGATTTTTGGAGCGTCTGAAACAATCGCAAGCTTTAAACCCCTATCTTTTAATGATGTAAGTATCTTCTTTGTGCCAGGATACGGCTTTAGAAAACCCGTCCGTGCATCCCTATACGCGACTATCCCGTGAGAAAGCTTTCTGTAATCAACGTCACCAGTTGTCTTTTTCAAGAATTTCTGAAATATGTTTGGGTCTTCAAGCCCCTCCTTAAAATATATCTTATACAATTTTTCAAGCGCTTCTTTCTTGTTAAGCGTAAGTCCGGAGTCTATCATGGCATCAATTGCCTGCTCGCATGCAATACGCTTCATCTTCATAAAATCAATGAGCGTATTATCCAAATCAAAAATTACAGCCTTTATCATATAAAAAAGTGTTTAACACAACTATTTAAATCTTAACTAAATTAGATATTCTTATAATTAGGTATGATTATATATAGGCATTATGCCAGACTTGTATTAAGCCGTATAAGTAAATATTAACTAAACAAGTAGGATTAATCTGTTTTATTTAAAAAGCATTAATCCTGGTTTATAAATAATCATGTAAAAACCCAAAAAAGGCTTCGTTATTATTGCAAAGTTACAAACATCCAAGAGTGCAGTTATCAAAGGTTTTAGCCTTTGATAAGCATGTTTATAAAAATTACAAATAAATATTTACGAAAGGTTTATAAAGCAAAACTCAAATCTTATGTAATCTTGGCAGTTTACAGCTATTCAAGCGGTTTGAAAAAACCGAAGTGACGACGAAAACTGCAAAGAAAGCATATTGCCTAAAGAGGTAAAGCCTATAGCATGCTTGGCAAAATCGCCAGCATGTTTTGACATGACCCAAAAAAATCAGGGTATGTCTTTAAAGAGATTTAACACGGAGGTGTTAAGGAATGAAAATAAGGCAAACAATAAAAAAAGCAGTGGCACTAGGAACAGGCGCATTAATGTTAGGCGCAACAATACTAGGAGCTTCAGCAACAAGCAACGTTAGCGATTACCCATCCGCTTTTATCAAAGACGGAAAAGTAAATGCTAAAATAGTAGTAGGAGAAAAAGCTATGGTTTCAGACGTAGTAGGCGCAATAGACATTGCAGCAGACCTACAGTCAAAAGCTGTAAGCAAAACAACAATCTCAACCGGCGGAAATGCAGTATCAGTATCTGGTGGAAAAACAGAAGAATCAAATGTTGATTCAGACTTAAGCTCTGAATTTGGCGTACTTGACAACTCTGACATCAAAGCATTATTTGACGGAACAGTATCAATCGACATCAACGCAGACGCTGAAGATTTTGATGCAAAAGAAACAATAAACGTATCAACAGTTTCAGTTGAAACAGGATTAACATCAACAAGCCCAGACGAAAAGTTTGAAGACAAAGTATTTTTAGAAGTTCCAAAAGACTCAGTAAGATACAGATACACATTTACTGACGCATTAAACAACGGACACTTTATCTCAAACGCAACAAGTGACGACCCAGTAGAAATAGACTTCCTAGGAAAAAACCTAAAGATAACAGGCGCAACAGCAACATCAATAACTGTTGAAATAGGTCAGACAGAAGTACTAAACGCTGGAGACTCAGTAAAAGTAGGAACACACACTGTTAAACTAGTAAAATGCGGTGCAGACAGCGCAGTAGTAGATGTTGACGGTACAGTATTAACAATTAGTACAGGAAACACAAAAACATCAGGTGGACTACGAGTAAAAGTTGACACAGTATTCAACGATGACGGAACACAGTACGACTCAGCAACCTTAATCATAGGCGAAGACGTCTCAAAGACATACCAAAACGACGATGAATACATCGGCGAAAACAAAGACGATCCAGCTTGGGTATGGGTACTATCAGGCCTAACAGGAACAACACCAGTACTTGGAGTAGACAACAACCATTTGCTTGACAACTACGACGAAGTCTTATACGCTGGCGACAAACTTGATTTGCCAAATGGATATGCATCAGTCTATCTTGACAGTATGAATCAGGCATCAACAATGCAGGATTACACAATAATGACAGATGTTGTAGACTTAAAGGATTCAACAGGCGACAATTCAATAACAGATTCAGCACACGTGTTAGTCTTTGAATCAAAAGGCGGCAATGACGACGGATTTTTAATAGACAGCCACAAAACAGACAAAGTGTATGGATATTATAACTCCTCAGTTGGAAAAGTTGATATGTACTGGAAAGACAAATCTGACAGCAAAATCAAAAGAACAACAAAATCAGCTGCAAACGCAACAACAACAAACAATTTGTTTAGTATTGAATACAAAGATACAACAATAAATGTTGATGCAACACTAGGTGCATTTGGAGCAAGTGCTGACTGGACGTTAAGATTAGCATCAAACGTAACCTACAACACAGAAACAACATCAAACAACTTTGACTATGTTGGAGAATCTGACTCAGACACAACTGTTGCAAACGATGTATTAGTTGGTGCACGAGACATCTCAGGATGGGAAAAAGCAACAAGAACAGCAGAAGGTGTTGTATTAGCTTCATACAAAGACTCTGATTCAGCAGACGAGTACCACTTCAGTGTACCAGTCAAAACATCAGACTACAAAGCTAATGTTGTTGTAATGGGCAACGGCGGATCAGCACAGAGCAGCGCATCAGGATCTGTAACAACAGACAAAGTAAACCCAATCGGAGTAGACTTTGGTGTCCTAGACAGCAATGCACCAGCAGCAGGATCAGCTAACCTAATAGTTGTAGGTGGACCATGTGTAAACACAGTCGCAGCTAGACTAGCAGGAAACCCAGCAAACTGCGTTGAAGGATTTGTTGAAGGCGAAGCTAAATTATCAATGTTTGACGACAGTGGAAAAGTTGCACTATTAGTCGCTGGATACTCAGCAGCTGATACACAAGGCGCAACAAGAGCTTTAATAAACGAAGTTCTACCAACCAAATCAAGCGCAGCTTTGACAACAGTAAATTCAAAGATGCCTAAGTTTAAGTAAACAACTTAAACATTTTTTATTTTTTTCTTTTTCTATTCTTCTAAAACAATTAATTATTTAAAGAAGCACATCTTAATATTATTATGGCTAAACTGACATCTAAAGTAATTATACTGAATCTTGAGAAGAATAAGGATAAGTTAACAGCATTAAGTGTTAAGAAAATAGGTTTATTTGGTTCATACTCCAAAGGAGAACAGAAAAGAGGAAGTGATTTGGATTTCTTAGTTGTTTTCAAGAATAAGACTTTTGATAATTATATGGATTTAAAGTTTCTATTAGAGGGTAAATTTAGAAGAAAGGTTGACCTTGTAATGGAGGAAGACCTAAAACCTGCATTAAGATATGTAAAAAACGAGGCCATTTATGCGAAAGTATGAATTATTTCTTGAAGACATACTCTCTTCTATCAAAAAAATAGAAAGATATTCTCTGCATGATTTAAAGAAAGATGATATGGCATTTGATGCTATATTAAGAAATCTTGAGACAATAGGTGAAGCAGTAAAGAGTATTTCTCCAGAGTTAAAAGAGGAATATAAAGATATTGAATGGAAGAGGATTATAGGAATCAGAGATATTATCACCCATGCATATTTTGGAATTGATAAAGACATAATTCTTGAGATAATATCAAACAAACTTCCAAGATTAAAAAGGGTAGTAATAGAATTAATTAAAAAAGAAAAAGATAGTTCAACAAAGTAAACCTTAACTCCAATCTATCTTACCAAGCTTCCAGAATAGATATTGTGCTTTGAACGTGTAAGCTTAATTTTAACCCTTGAACCAATAGCTTTGTTGCATTCAAAAACAGATATCGTTCTGTCTTTTGCAACGCCAATTTTTTCACCGGGAAAACGTCCAACACAAACCAATGTCGCTTCAACAACTTCACCTTTGTCAAAAACTTTTGGGTATAAAACATCATCTTTTATGCTAAAATCCGAAGCTTTCAAAACAAGCTTAACGTCATATTTTTTTTCAAGCGCTTTAAGGTTTTCAATAAAATCTTCCATAGGCACTTCTTTTACCGGGTTTTTCCCGAATTGGTAGCCAAGGAAATTCTGAATGCCTATATCAGCGCCTATTCGTTTGCCAAACTTAACAAGTTCTTCAATATCAGAGTCATTGATTCCTTTAAGCCATACAGGCGCAATAGTCAAAGAAACATTTTTTTTAGAAATATATTCAGCAATATTCATAACATGCTTTAAAGAATAAGGACCGCCTGCGATTTTTACAGCATTCTCGTCACTAGACGCGTTTATTGAGATGTTAAACCTTGTCATACCAGAATTGATGAGTGAGTCTGCAACGTCTTTAGTTATAAGTGTTGCATTTGTATCCATAGAAACCCTTACAACGTTCGGTATCTCCCTAACCGAAGCTATAAGCTCACTAAGCGGTGCATATAATAATGGTTCTCCATGGCACCCTATGTGAATTTCAACTTCGTTTTTCTTTATGGCAACAACTTTCCTAAGCTCCTGCACAAGGTAATCTTTCTCAATCACAAAATCAACACCACGCTTATCCTGGTCAACAGAACAGTAGATGCAGGAGATATTGCATCCACAGACAGGCTTAATTTCAATAAGGTTTGAGCCACGGTCAACTATGCCAAAAGAACCGTTTCCAATTAAAGGGATGCCGCACCCCTTATGCAGATAAACAGTTGGCTTTCCTGTAATCTTGTTTTTAAGATTATTAAGCCCATAATCAAGCAATTCATAAAATTTTAACGCCCGTTTCTCGCTGGAATCAAACTCAAGCGCATGCTTATGCACTTTTAACGGACCAATCTTTAAGAGTGTGACTTTATCTATGTAAAAATAAAAGTGTCTTAAAAAGAGAATCTTAACCCTTTCTTTCTCATCAATAAACTCCAAATCCTTGAATTCAAGCAGTACCATACCTTTTAGGGTTTCAATAATGTTTATAAATAATTGCCTTAACAGGAGTTAACTTAACATATCCGATAACCTCAACCAAAAAGATTTATAAATAATCTGTTTTACATCAATTTTATGGGGGACAATAATAACGGTGAAAGTGGAAACACAATCAATATCACGTATGAGACAATATTTGAGCTGTTAAGACGTGAGAAAAACCGCGACGAACTCCAAAAACTAAACGAAACATTCTATCAAGATATTCAGCTATACCTTCAAGAGAAAAACAATTCGTTATTAACTCACTCTTCAAGCTCATTTTCTGACCTTGACAGCGAAAAAACCATGAAACAGGTTTCAAATACAAAAAAAATGATAACGGAGTTATTTGAACGAAGAGAGAAAAAAATAATAATACTTGCACTAAACAAAGTAAGGACCGCGTCAGCAATAACAGACACAAGCGCAATGCTTCATGATGAAAAAGAATTCTTCCACAAATTAACCGACACGTTCTCAGAATACAGAAACTATATCCTTAGCAAAATGATTAGTGATAGATCATTTTCACAGGCAAACACCGCTTCATTTCAAAACTTTCAAAGCAAGGAAATAAAAGACAAAAAAGAGGCACTTGAAGACCAAAAACGTGAAGACGACCGTGAAAAAGAAAGCCATTTTCTTCAGATAAATACAGGCGCAAATAAAAACACAAAAACACTAAGAATACTCTCACAGATACCTAAATTCATGGGAAAAGAGCTTGAAGTCTACGGCCCTTTTAACCCTGATGATATGGCAAGCCTTCCAAATGAAATAGCAGACATTCTTATAAAAAAAGGAAGAGCAGAAGAACTTAAATCCGAATAAAGGTTAAGTCTAGATTTTGTTTTCTATTAAGTTAAACAATAAACGAGTAGTAGTTAATATCAATTTAAAAAAAGATAATTTATTAACTTAATAGTAGTAAATTTATAGAAACATTTATAAACCACTGATTATTACAAGGCAGTATGGCAATAAAAGATGATAAAAGAGAAACTATAGAACACACAGTTTTAGTTACCGGAACGCATCATCCTGACCCAAATAATTTTAGAACACTTCTTGCAAGAGAGATGATAAAATCGGCGATAGAAATGGGTTATACAACAGTTGTTGTTGACAACGGACCAAATGACAAGTTCATAAGAGAAATTCAAGGTTATGGCGCGATTACAGATTATGTTCCCACATTTAAAATGGGTGCCCAAAGAAGACATGCTTTTCAATTAGCAAAAGATTTAGGAAAACAAATTATTGCATGGACTGAACCTGAAAAAACCACTTATTTAGATGACATTGCAAAAACTGCAAAACCAATCCTTAATGGCGAAGGAGAGATAGTAATTCCTAAAAGAAAAGATTTAACGTCATACCCTACACTTCAGCAAGAGACAGAACCAATAGGAAATTCATTTTTTAATGAACTAACAGGATACAAATTAGATGTTTTTATGGGTTCCAGATCATGGGATAGAGGCGTGACCGATTATTTTTTAGATTATGACGGAAAATACGGTGATAGTTGGGATGCGATAAATATTCCTGTACTACGCGCAATTGCTGATGGCAGAAGAGTAATTGGTGCAAACGTTGATTATGTTAACCCGAAGATACAAACGCAGGAAGAAGAAAAACAGTCAGAAGGATATAGGGATAAAAGAATACAACAATTAGATATTATAACACGCTCATTTTATGATGAATACGTATCTCTTAAAGGTACTTCTCCTTCAGTAATCATACCATCCTATGAAACTTTAATGGAAAAGGCAAAGATTAATGCGCATTTATTCTTTAAATAATGAAAAATGAAATAGCTGAAGAACTTAAATCTGAATAGATAAAGATATTATCTCAAAATGGTAAGTCATTTAATTCTTTTTTAAATGTGGCTTCTAATTCTTCAGGAAATAAATCATAAGAATAATCATGAATCATACGCTCTTTATTATTATTTAGTTTTAAAGGAACTATTTTGTGTATAGAAAATAATTCTTCTAACCCGATTATGTCTACATCATCCTCTTCATCAGAAGAATCATGCCTTGGCTCCAAACCCTGTACATAATCTGCAAACACTCGCCCCCCAACCTCCCAGTCTACACAGATGACATAACGCCTAAACCTTCCATTAAGCCTATTATAATAAACAACATCTGATAGATATCCTTTTTTCCCTATCTCTATACGACCATTTTCATAGAGGTCTTCCCCAAATGTTATATGTGATAATCGTGATACAACACTTATTTCCATATCATTTGCCCATAAGAAAAATAAATCTGAAAGAGTATATCTGTCTTTAAAATGATCATAAGGTGACTCATAAGATAACAATTTATCATTTTCAAATAAATTTAATTGCCCGTCCGGAAGATAATCACTTATGTCTACCATACAAGAGTAACTTTGAAGTAATATATAAAGTATAAGCGAAATTTATTTTTTATTTCATTACCTTGCTCCACCGTTAAATTTATAAATAGCCACCTTTTTCTAGAAGCTATGAAGATTCCAAAACAAATCAAACGATACTGCCCTAAATGCAAAACACACACTGACCAGAAAGTTTCACAGGCTAAAAGAAGAACACCAGGATCCGCGCATCCTCTAGCTAAATCACAGAAAATAAGGTCTGGATTTGGAAAAGGATTTGGAAACCTAGGAAAATACGGTTCAAAACCAGCAGTCTCAAAATTCAAGAGAACCGGCGCAAAAACATCCAAGAAAACTGATTTTAGATATCAATGTACTGTTTGCAAAAAAACCCAAGGATCATCAAAAGGCGGCAAGCGGGCAAGAAAAGTAGAGATAGTCTAAATTTCTTTACAATTTTTTATTAATATATTCATTTTTTATATCTTAATCGTCATAAAAATAGTGGATTCAAAACTAAACATTTTTAAATCAGGCATGATTCCTAAACCTATCATTTTGTCAAAAGAATCAAGTTAATATGGAGGAATAAAAAAATGGGAGACAATGAAAATTTAAGATTTTCAAAAGTTGCTAAAAAGCAACACAATGAAAATTTAGAAAACAATTTTCAAGCCTCAATTTTTTTCCGAGTAAAACAGGAGGAATAAAAAAATGGGAGACATAATAAAAGAACCGACATCAAAGTTTATAAAAACAAGATGCTCAAAATGTAAAAATGAACAGATAATATTCGGCAAAACAGCTACAGAGATAAACTGCCTTGTATGCGGAAAATCACTTGCTACACCAACAGGTGGAAAATCAAGAGTAAAAGGAAGAGTGCTAGAGGTACTCGAATAAATGCTTATACAAAAGTCAGGTTTGCCGCAAGAGTCAGATATAGTGCTCTGTAATGTAACAAAGATACAGTTTAACTCAGTTCTAGTCCAGCTTAACGAATATGACAAGCAAGGAATGATACATATTTCTGAGATAAGCCCAGGAAGGATCAGAAACCTAAGAGATTTTGTCGAAGAAGGCAAAATGATTGTATGCAAAGTCCTTAGAGTTGATACACAGAGAGGACATATAGATTTATCATTAAGACGGGTTTCTGAAGCCCAAAGGCGTGCAAAAGTCAACTGGCTAAAGCAAGAACAATTGGCAGAGAAAATCATTGAATTTGTGGCAAAAGAGACTAAAACAGACAAGAACACCATAATAGGCACAATACTTTCAAAGATAAAAGACCAATATGACTCTATCTACCCTGCATTCAAAGGATTTGTTGAAGGAGAAATTTCAATTGAAACACTTGGACTTGACGAAAAGATAAACAAGAAGCTTGAAGAGATAATAAGACAGAGAATAAAGCCTCAGGAAGTTGAGATAAAGGGAGACTTAAAACTTGAATCATATTCACAAAATGGCGTTGAATTAATCAAACATGCTCTTGAATCCGCAGAAAAAACAAGCGACAAGCTTGAAATAATATATGAAGGCGGCGGAAAGTATAGAATGATAGTAAAAGCCAACGAGTACAAAGAAGCAGAAGACATACTAAAAAAAGCGTACACGACCGCAATATCTTATATTGAAAAATCCGATGGTCTTGGTGAATTTTTGAGGATAGAATAAGATGAGACACATCTTAAAATGTGAAAATTGCAAAAAATACCTTATAACTCAAAAATGTTTATGCGGCGGAAAAGCCGTTAATCCAAAACCCCAGAAATATTCTCCTGAAGATGCATATGGAAAATATAGGAGAATAGCAAAAAAAGAAGAGTTAAAAAAAGAAGGATTGGTTTAAATGAAAAATAATAACTGGAATTTTGAGTTATCTTCAAAAAAGCCTTTTTTAAAAAATCCTATTCTAATTGTTGGTCTACCCGGCATAGGCAATGTTGGAAAAATTGTTGTTGACTTCATGATTGAAGAATTGAAAGCCGTAAAACTATACGAAATATCCGGCCACTCTATGCCGAACTCTGTCTTTGTAAATGAGGAAAATCTCGTTGAACTTCCAAAGATCGAGATGTATTATAAACACTTAAAAAACAATAAAGACCTAATTTTATTGACAGGTGATGTTCAACCAATTGATGAGGAATCATGCTATGAATTCTGTGAAGAGCTAGCAGAGTTATCGGTGGGATATAAAGTTTCGGAGATAATCACGCTTGGCGGCATTGGCCTTGGCGAAGTGCCAAAAAAAGCCAGAGTGTTTTGCACAGGAAACTCCCACGAATTAATAAAAAAATATAAAGAAGGAACAAATATAAACACACAGGTTTATGGATTTGTCGGTCCAATAGTTGGTGTATCAGGGCTTTTAGTTGGTATATCAGAAAAAAAGAAGATTAAAGCAATATCGCTACTTGCAGAAACGCTTGGACACCCAATGTATCTAGGAGTTAAAGGCGCAAAAGAAACACTCTATGTTCTTGACAAAAAATTAGGCCTTAAAATAAACATAAAAAAGCTTGACAAGGAAATAGCTGCGCTTGACAAAGAAATGAAGAAAGACGAAGAAATAAATTCGTCCGGTTCATCAAAGAAAGACAAAGATAATCCGTCTCGAGTTAATTATATAGGATAAACTTTTAAAATAATTTATATTTAAGAAATTATTATTGTTAATTATTTCTTCTTTTTCTTTCTCATTTCAAAGCTTATATTCTTTGAATATTCAACTTCAGGCTGATCAAATGGATTAACATCGCGAAGAAGTGATGCATAGACAGCAATATAATGCCAAAGAGCCACAAATGCTCCAAGCTCATACTCATCACACTTCTCCATTTTTATCTCAATATTTGGTATCTTTGCCTTTTTGGCATGTGATAAAACCCCAAGGTATTCAAACAGCAAAACATCAGAATATTTATTGGCGCCCAAAGATTTTAACTCCCCATCTCTTAATGGAATATTCCTTAATTTTTGAGGTATCTTTATGAGTTTGTCATTTTTTTGTATTTTTGGCTCTGTCGTTATAAAAACACCGCAGACATTCTTTCTTCCACCAAAAAACCTTTGGTTAGTATGATGCTGTGATTCAGGCGCTGAAGAAACGTAAATCGTCTGTCCTTTGCCTTCCTTGCAGCTGCTTTCATGGAGAAGCTGAATCAATAAATTTGAGAATTCAAGCATTTTTTTAGAGTATATTGGCGCAAATATCTCATTTTTTCCATTATTATCAGCTAAAAATAGATTTACTGCTATGCCAAGCGCGGGATTGTCTCTTACCCCCTTATCAAAGGAACATCGTTTATACATATCTTTTGCGCCTTGACAAATTTTTTCAATGTCCATACCAAGAAGCGCACACGGAACAAGCGCGCTTGAAGTGAATCCGGAGAACCGTCCACCAAGAGGAGGATGCTCTATCATTTGCGCTTTTAATATTTTTGCTACCTGCAAAAGCGCTCCTTCTTCAGGATTGGTTATTACTATTAGCCTATAATCCAAAAAGTCCATCATGACTTCAAGGATATCCACGGTTGACCCTGATTTGGAAACAACGATTACAATACTATTATTTTTTTTACATGCATGCTTAACATCATTTATAAAATCTGGTTCAGGAGTGTCTATTATGTATAATTTTTTGCCTTCTTTTTTTAATGCACCATAGAACCCTTGTGTTGTTGTTATAGACCCGCCGTGACCAAGAACGATTACATTTCTTATTCCCGTATATTTATTCAATGCTTTTTTAAAAAAAGGAGTGTCAGGCAGATAGCGTGCAAATTCCGGCTCTTCCAATTTTGATATTTTTTTTATTTTCTGCTCTATTTTCTTGCTGTCATATCCAAAATTTCCGTGAGTTATTATCATGATATTATTAATTTGAAACTCTTTTTTTTATAAATCTATCTATGGACAGGTATAAAACTTTAGTTTATATAAACTCTGCAATGTCTTTTTGAGGATGAGTCTTTATCTGTGAAATCTTTTGTTTTATCTTCTTTTTATTATTATCTGAAAATATTGGGACCCCGTA
>JAHFPP010000080.1 GCA_023266675.1 Candidatus Woesearchaeota archaeon | reverse complement strand
TACTAAAGAACTCATCTTGAGCGACAAACATTTTCTACAGAATCTTTGCTTTCCAAACATTTAAAAACAATATCGCTTACCTTATACGATGCCAAATGATGAAGTAAAAACAGAGCCTGCAGATCTCACGAAATTAAAAGTTCGAGATATAATAATAGATAGCAAGCCACGTAAAGAGAAGATAAAATCTGCTTTCGCGAATGAAAGAGTTTTGGCAGAAAATTCTGATGAAGTTCGAGAATTGTACAATCAATCACGATACGGAACTATGCTTGATGATGGAAAACTTCAATTATCTTTACTAGAAGCTCTGTATTTAGTTGAAAAGAATAAAATCGAAATAAGAATCTCTAAAAATACAATTTTGAATTTTGAAACATTTCTCAAAAAAGCTACAAAAATAGAGCCAAATTTTTGGATAAGATATTGTGTATTTAAAGATATGAGAAATCGAGGATATATAATAAAGACTGCCTTAAAATTCGGCGCAGATTTTAGAGTGTATGATCGAGGAATAAAACCTGGTGAGGATCATGCACGATGGATTATTTATCCCGTACACGAAGGCAGCACGTTGACATGGTATGAGTTTGCTGCAAAAAATAGGGTTGCACATTCTACAAAAAAAAGACTCATGATGGGCATCGTCGACGATGAAGGCGATGTAACGTATTATGAAATAAAGTGGTTGAAACCGTAGTATAAGGCTTTAGTGTCTTGGCAAGAATACAATATACACACCACACAGTTCTGTCACCACTCTTCCGTAACATTTATAAATAGACTTCTGTTTTTATGGATCATGGATATTGAAGGACTTGTAAAATTGGATTATGAATTTAGAGAACAATTAAAAAAAAGCGGCTCTAGTAAAAATTATCTTCTTAATTTGTTATTATGCTTAGACAAGGAAGACGTAAGAAAAACAAGCAAGTTTATTGTGGAAAACACTCCTGAAGAAATAGCGCGTGAAGGATTTGAAAACCTTGGCGATTTGGTAACAGAATACCGAGGGAAAAAGAGACCTGATATGCTACGCTTAATAAATAAATTATTAATGTTCCATTATGATTTACGGTCACAGAAAAAAGATACTACTGGAAAAACATACAGCGCAGTTGATCGATTGCGAATTGCAGTTCTTAATGGTAAAGCCGAGAAGTATTTTGAAGGATCAGATAATGTTAAACAAAATATAAAAATGGAAACAATCACAGAACTTGGAGATATTGATTTAACTTCAAAAATAGGATTTCCAATTATAAAATCAACTCTACCAATATTTGATAAACAGTCTCTGGAAGTAAAAAATATCGCATATCTTTTGTTAAAAGACGGCGCAACAATAACAGAAGATTACGGTTTACATGCGCGTTTCCAAAACTTATCGAGCAGATATTATTCTCTATCGCTTGTAAGGGCTCAATTAATCGATACATTGAATAAACAAGAAAAGGATTTTGATATTGAGGCAGAAGACTCTATACGCTTGTATCGCAAGGACACTTATTCTACTGTAGGAATTATGGATAATGTTGAAAAATTATTCATGACACAAAAACGTACAGATCCTATGGGATTCTTGAAAACATTTTCTGATATTCCAAACGTACTGTCAAAAGAAATAAGAAATTAACACAGAAAATTAAATTCTATTTTCCCGTTTTGTAGCTTATTTCACTCCAGATTCTTTTTTCAATATTGCCACTTTATCCGTCTGTTCCCATGTGAACGCAGGATCTTCTCTTCCAAAATGACCGTAAGCTGCTGTTTTTCGATATATTGGTCGACGAAGCTTTAATGTGTTTATGATGTCGGAAGGCTTCAATGGAAAGTGTTTTCTTATTAGCGTAGCTATTTTATCTTCCGCAATTTTTCCTGTGCCGAACGTATCAACATATATTCCCATCGGATCAGCGACGCCAATAGCATATGACAATTGAACTTCGCATTTTTCAGCAAGCCCTGCCGCAACAATATTTTTTGCAATGTATCTGCAAGCATATGCTGCCGACCTATCGACCTTTGAAGGATCTTTTCCAGAAAATGCTCCGCCACCATGACGTCCCATGCCACCGTATGTGTCAACAATTATCTTTCTTCCTGTAACTCCAGTATCTCCTTCAGGACCGCCTATGACAAATCTTCCTGTTGCATTGATGAAAATTTTTGTATCTTTATCCAAATATCCTGAGCATACTGGTTTAACGACTTTTTCTGTTATTTCTTTTTTTAATTCGGCCTCTGGTTTGTCGTCAATATGTTGCTGTGCGATTACTATTGCGGATATTCTTTTGGGCTTTCCATTAACATACTGAACTGTAACCTGCGATTTTCCATCAGGACCTATTCCTTTTATCGTGCCTTTTTTCCTGCATTCAGAAAGTTTTGCTGTGAGTCCGTGAGCGAGCATTATTGGCAGTGGCATCAATTCTTTTGTCTCATTACAAGCAAAACCAAACATCATTCCTTGATCTCCCGCTCCTTGTTCTTTAAATGCTCCTTGTCCCTCTGTAACTCCTTGGCTTATGTCGGGACTTTGTGCATGTATTGCAACCCATACTCCCGCATCTTCACAGTCGATGCCAAATCGCGGATCAGTATAACCTATATCTTTAAGCGTCTCTCTTACTATTCTTTGAACATCGGCGAAACCTTTTGTAGTAACTTCACCAGCAACATGCACTGAGCCTGTCGTTGTAAGAGTTTCTACAGCTACACGCGAGTTTGGATCTTGTCTTATTAACTCATCAAGTATAGCATCACTTATTTGATCGCATATTTTGTCAGGATGTCCCTCTGTAACTGATTCTGATGTAAATTCGTAATCTTTTGCCATTTTACCACCCATATTTGTTTTAGTCGCATTATTTAATATCATTCAAGTTGTTATACTGTAAAACAATTCATACTTCATTTAAAAATATTGTTGAAAGAAATATTCCGAAAAGAATAAAAAGAGTGACGTATTATTCTCTTTATGGAGCTAGAAATAAAGGACGTTAAATATCTTCGCAAGCAACTTGGATTGACACAGGTGGAGCTTGCGCAAAAATCGAACGTATCCCAATCGATGATAGCAAAAATCGAATCAGGCGATATCGACCCTGCTTTTTCTAAAGCGCAGTTGATATTTAAAACTCTTGAAACATTGAAGTCGGGCCACGAGAAAAAAGCAGGAGATATAATGGAGAAAAAAATAATCACGATACCTCTAACTACAGCAGTGCATACTGCAATCAAAACGATGCGCACACATTCAATATCTCAAATACCCGTCACAGTTCACGATAGAGTTATAGGGATAGTAACAGAGTCGGGGCTGATAGATGCTTTGACAAAAAAATCAGAATATGTAGACAAAATCATGGAAGACGTGCCTCCTTCTGTTTCAGAAAAAACATCCATCAGCGTTGTTATAAATCTGCTGAAATTTTATTCAATTGTTCTTGTGATAGAAAAAGGCAAGGTAAAAGGGATAATAACAAAGGCGGATGTATTGAAAATTTATTAAAATTGATTTTTATTATATTATCTTTCTTGCAGTATCATTTTTCTTGATGAATACATTTTTTCACATGTATTGTTCGCTTTAAACACCATCGTGTTTTAAATATTGTTCTAAATATTGTTCTATATATCTTTTTATATATACCTACATTGTAATGTTTATAGCTATAAAATTGTACTTACATTGTAAGTATAGTTACAAAGAAATTGCGCGGGGTATAAAGCCCCGCACTTTAGTGCGCAATTTCTTGTTCCAAAAATTTGCCTTTAAGGAACGTGTCAGGTAAAGCCACACCTTTTAAGGTGTGGTCTGACACGTTCGGCAAATTTTTGT
>JAHFPP010000079.1 GCA_023266675.1 Candidatus Woesearchaeota archaeon | reverse complement strand
AATTGATATTTATCTTCAAACCTTTCTCTCCAGATTTTTGGTTCCATGCATTTTTTATGTTTAATGCTCCTTTTAATTTCAACGTGTTTAGGTCTTTTAGAAAAGCAGCGTTGTCATACCATTTTTTAGGGTCTTCCTCTACATTGGATGATGGTGGGGTAATTTTATTTACTTTGTACTCAAAATATTTTTTTCTTTCTTTTGAAGAATGCTTTAGATATAAATCGTGGCTTATGAATGTCTCAACTCCCATCAATTGATTGGAAAGGTTCTTTGAAAACGTTGTCTTTCCTGAGCCAGGGTGTCCGCATATGAATATTATTTTTCGTTTCATTTCACATCTTTTTTATTAAATTCAATAAATCGCTTGCAATAAAATTATTTCCATGATGTTTTTTTGCCTGTTCTCCAAGTCTTCCACTGATGAAAACAGCGGCTTTTGCAGCGACTTTCGGTTTTAATCCTTTTGCGAGAAGTCCGACTGCCAGCCCTGCCAGAATATCGCCTGTTCCGGCTACTGCCATGCGGTCACATCCTGTTTTGTTATAATAAGTTTTTTCTTTTGTAATTATCTCATCAACTGGTCCTTTTTTTATTATTATGTTTGTGCCTATTAACTTTTTTATGTCTTTGAATTTTGAATTTTTCAATAGTGTTTCATACTCTTTCTTATGAGGGGTTAAGATTGCATTTTCTAACTTAGAAATGTCAACGATTTTTAATGCGTCTGCATCGATCACTAATGGCTTTTGTATTTTATTCAAATTGGTAATAACTATTTTTGCAAACTCAAGCGTTTCTTTTCTGTCTGAAAGCCCGTTTCCAATTAAAACTGCATCAAATTTTTCTGAGAATTTTAAAACTTCTTTTGCTTGATTTTTGGTAAAGTATTCGCATTCAAATTTTTTTGTTATTAAGTCCGGTGAGAGTCTGTTTATTGCCCACCCAACTTTTTTTGGGCATGCGACTACAACATAATCTGCGCAGATTCTAAGCGCTGCGATTCCTGAAAGATAAGGCGCACCGACGTAATCCATGCTTCCGCCAATGATAAGAACTCGTCCGTTGTCTCCCTTATGCCCTCCCTTTTTGGGAGGAAGAAGATTAATCTCTTTTGAGGTTAGATATTTCATTTAGAGATATTAGTTGATATTATTAATAAATTTATCCCTGAGCAAAGCTCATTACTAGAAACGCTATGGTCATTAGGATTAATGAGTGTTTGAATCCTGATATCATGTCGCCTTCTGATAGCTTGCCGATTATAAGTCCTGCAAAAAGGCCCTGTATTAAAGAAAGCATGAGAAATACTCCGTGAAGGCTCATAAGCCATGCTTTGACTGTTGTATAAAATCCTGCGATGCTTGTGAAGTCTATTGATATCTTTGTTGCAAGGTTTATCATCTGTCCTGAGCCAAGAGTTCCTTTTGCTATGTTTGCGCCGCTCATCTTTCCTAAGTATGGGATTAGCAGATTCTGGATTATAAGCATTATTCCAAGGAACACAAAAAAGATTATGTAGGACTGCATCACCTGCGATTGTATTGATGCGCGCCTTTCATCTTTTATCCTTTTAATCTCAAGAAGTGAAGTTGTTATTGATTCAAGCACGTCTTCAATGTTTCCACCGGAGAGTTCCGCCTCTATGACTGTTGATACAGACCTAATTATTATTTCGTTTTCAGTGCCTTTTGCAAAATTCTTTAACGCCTTGTGCGTTGGTATTGCCCACTCTATCTGATTTGCAAGCTTTTTTAAGTGCGGTGTCAGTGCGCCGTAATCAGATTTGTTGGCTGTATGTATTATCGCTTTTGGGACAGGCATGCCTGACCTTACTGCGCCTACAAGATTTCTTACAAAATCAAGGAATCTCGCTTCGTATTCCTTTCTTCTCTGGCCTTCAATAAAAAAGTCTATCCATGCCTGCGACCATCCTATCGTGACTGAGAGAATTATTAACGGAACAAAAAGCCTGTCTCCAATAAATAGTATCAAGTCTAGTATGAACAGGATTATTCCAAACGTTATTCCGTACCAATATTTCTTTTTGAATCGCATTTTTTGTTTTTAAAAATATTTTTTATTTTTAATACTCGCTGTGTTTTATTCAACCTTTATTAAAATGTTGATACCCTAAACGTCAGGCTGGTTGAACTCCAAAAATATTATGAATAGTATGTTTAGTCCTGGGATTAATATATATGTGCCAAATGATATCACTGTTTCAACTGCGAATCCTCCGATTGTGCCTCCAAGTATGCTTACAAGGGATAGTGCGGAAACAAAAAACAGTGGCGCTGCAATAAGCACTCCTGTGTATATATCTGAGTATGTCGCTATTGTTTCTGTATACTTTTGTCTTTCAAGCTTATATGCAAGCATTGATTCCTGTGACTTTTGTGCGAGGTAATTCTTGAGGTTTCCGCCAGTCTCAATTGTTGACACAAGGCCCTCAAAAAATTCTCTGAGTTGAGGAGATGGAGTGGTTGATGATACGGATTTTATTGCAGTCAAAAGGTCGTACCCGAATATATCTATGAAGTTTGACGCCTTCTCTATCTCAAGTGAGACTTCGCCATATTCCTTTGATTCTGCTAAAAGCGAGAACATTGTTGACGGAGGAACTCCGCTTGCGCAGATTGAAGACATGTGGTCAATTGCAAAAGGAAGATTTGTGTTTATTGACTTTATTCTTTTTTCTATCTTGATGTTAGGATAATATATCATAATTCCTGCGCATATTATCACGCCAATTGTTGCCATCAGGAATGTCTTTGAAATCACAAGAAATATCGTGTTTCCCAGCGCGAGTGATACAACTACGGTGATGCTTCCAAATATCATTGCGCTTATTATTGAAAGAAATACCATGATGTTAACGTATGTGTTTGAGAGTATCTTTATGTTTGCATATCTTAGTGTCAGGTAAAAGCTTTTGAAGAATTCAGGAAAATTGTCTATCACAAATATTGAAAAACGCCTCACCATTATGTTTGCAACAGTTCCTATCATACTTGGATTGTAAATCTCTATTTTTCTTTTCTTTAAAATCTCCTTTAACTGCGATGCCTGCTTTACAAGAAGGCTTGGGTTTGATTTTGCCTCTGATTCAAAATCTATTTCCGCCATTGAATTAAAATCAAGCATTGAGTGCTCTTTTGATGTGCTTTTAGAAATTAACTCTTCTTTATCCCTTATTCTGTCTACAAAGTCTTTTAAGAATCCAAAATTAAGTATTGACTTAAATCCGACACCTTCATTATCCTTGTCTGATAACAAATCTTCTTTTTTTGACTCTCCAATAAATGCTTCCCTTGCAATTGATTTTATGCCTTTTTTCTTTGGTTTTGGAATGACGTGGTGCTGCCTTGGAAGAGGTTTTGGAGTGACGCCAAATTCATAGTTTATGTTCTGAACTTTTGAATCATCAAATTCAATGTTATTTATATTAGATGTATTTTTTTCTCTGCCTTGATTTTTTTCAAATGAATCTATTTTTGATAAAAGCTCAGAATTGCCGGAGAGTTCAGTTACCTCTGCGTCTTTTGGGGCTCCAATTTTATATTTTTGAGATGTTTGTTTTTGTAAAGGCATATTTTCAATTTTCTCTATTATTTCTTCGCCTAAATCTGAAACAATGTTTTTTGATGCATCATTTTTTTTCACGCCGGATAAGGTATTTATAGCTTCCTTGTTTTCAAATTTTGATATTATATTTACAACATCACTATTGGCTTTCTTATTAGATTTTTTATCTGAACTACGAAGTTTGACTTGCTCTTCCAATACAACTTTTTTTTCATTTAGTTTTTCAATTGGATACTGTTCATCTATTTTTTTTGAAAGTGTTTGCCCTGCCTGTTTTATAATATGTTCTTTTTGAATTAATGGTGCTTGCAGCTTGATGGAAT
>JAHFPP010000036.1 GCA_023266675.1 Candidatus Woesearchaeota archaeon | reverse complement strand
TTCGTATCGCAATCGACGGTACTACAGTTACTGCGGGAACACTGCTAGTAGTTAATTCTTCTGCCGGCTCGACATATAACAGTGTCTGCACCCTTTATGACGCGATGGCAGTAGCAGGGTATCGCGGCACATCTACCTACACACAAGCGATCTGTTTGGAGGGATCACCTTGAAAATTATAATTCATAATTCAGACAAGGTAGTGCTATATATTAATGACATACTATCTATTCATACTGAGTATGTAACCTGCACAGATATAACCAATAATTAGATTACATATTACAAAACTTGTCTAATCTTCCTTCACCATCTTCCAAACAAAAACATTTTTAATAACTTCCTATTCTTTGAATATTATGCAGTCTGACGATTTTATACAAAAAGCAAAAAAATCATTGTCCTCAAATGAGTGCATGGCATTCTTTTGCAGCTGCGAAATAAAATACTCAGGACGCGCAGAAGCGCATTTGCCAACTGGGGACAGAATAATAATCATAAAATCAGACAACACAATTCTTGTTCATCAGCCAAATGGTTCGGTGCCTGTAAACTACATGAAGGAAGGCTCATCAATTGAGATAGACAACAAAGATAATCATGCGTTCATAAAATCCTACAACCAGAAACACAAGGATTCACTTCAGATTGAAATCTATCTTATTCATAATTTTATATCACAGCGGCTTGAAGATGGTCAAAAAATACATCTTGAAGGAAGCGAAAAAGATATGAGCGACATGATATATGACAACCCTTCATTAATTTCAAAAGATTTTAAACCTTTAGCAAGAGAAGAGCACACAAAATACGGATTTATCGATGTCTTTGGTTACAACAAAAAAGGCGAACTTGTAGTCATAGAGTGCAAGAGATATACAGCAGGACCTGACGCCGTAACACAATTACGACGGTATGTTGAAAAGATAAAATCCCTTCGCGGACTAAAAACAGTTCATGGAATAATTGCAGCTCCAAAAATCTCTCCAAATGCGCTAAAAATGCTTGACGACTGGGGTTTTAAATTTGTCTCTGTGAATCCGCCAAAAAGACTTGAGACTTATAAAAAAAGCCAGATGGGACTAAACGATTTTTAGTAATTCTCTTTCTGATAAATTATAATTTACCTAATATAAATTTTATAGTAGTAAAAAAGTGATAGATTTATATATATTTTTCATTATCCTCATTGCAGGTGATATAATGAATTTCAATCAATTTCCAGTTACAGGCAATATTGATGGTATCCCAACACTTGGCATTGACCAAATTGTAAGTGCAGGAAATATAATATCAGATAATTTAGAAAGTTCAATTCATGAACTTGAAGACTCTCCGGATGGAGAATTTAAACTCATAAAAGGAACAAATGAATCTGTATTAATAAGGGATAATTCTAAGACTCAGTCTTTAAAATATACTGGAGAGATACCATGTGAAACCAATAAATATGGTAAAGCTGTTGAGGGAATAAAAAGACGATTAGCTCAGTTAGGATTAAATGGTTTTCAGATTAAAGATATTACGTATGTAAGTCCCGACGGTGTAAGTGGAGCAATAGGAACCGTGGAATATGAAGGATTCGATTGCATATACAGTAAATCTAGTCCTTTTTGATAAACGTTCCATTTCGGTATTCTTCAAAAGCTGTTTTAATCTCTTCCTCAGTATTCATAACAATAGGGCCATACCACGCAATTGGCTCTCTCAATTTTTTTCCGGAAACAAATATGAATTTAGAATCAGTGACTCCCTCAACTTTTACTTCTTCACCATCATCAAAAATAAGAAGCGTTTTCTCGCCATGCTCTGACCCGTTAACCATAACTTTTCCCTGATGCACGTATAAAAAAACAGAATTATCTTTTATTGTTTTGCAGGAAAAATCTTTTCCTTTTTTAACTGATACATCAAAGTATTCTATTGGAACAATCAAATCTTTGACAGGACCTTTAATACTTTTTACTTCTCCACTAATCACTTTTGCTTCAACGCCTTCACTAATTTTAACAAGAGGAATATCCTTTGCCTCTATCCCTCTGTATCTTGGCTTCATCATCTTGTTTTTCTTTGGAAGATTCACCCAAAGCTGAAAACCATGATTTTCCTCTTTAGTTTTAATAGGCATTTCCTGGTGTATTATCCCGCTACCCGCAGTCATCCACTGAACGTCGCCAGCATTTATAACACCTTTATTTCCCAAATTATCCTCATGACTGACTTTTCCTGAAATCATGTAAGTGACTGTTTCAATTCCACGATGAGGATGCCATGGAAACCCGGCGATATAATCATCAGAATTCATGCTTTTAAAATGATCAAGAAGTAAAAAAGGGTCAGTAACTTCTTCATTGCCGTTACCAAATACGCGGTTTAATCTAACTCCAGCGCCTTCTATTGTTGGAACGCTTTTCTCTGCAAATAAAACTTTTCGAATCATAAAAAGAAGTTATCTTTAATCTATTTATAACATTTTAGTTTAAGAAATCAAGACTTATGCTTTATCTTCCCAGTTTGCCAGTCATATAATATTTTTCTTGCAGCGCGCATCACATCAGGCTCATTGCCTTTAAGCATCATGTTGAATTTTTTTGCAATCAATTCCAAAGTTTCTTCTTTGTCGTCAATAATTTCCATACCATAACACTGCTCAATGCTTCCTGGAAACTCCTGCATTAACTTCTGTGCAACAACATCAGGGTCTTTTTCCTTGATATGGTCAATTGTTGCAATCATGTTGTGCTTCACACCATCATGCTCTTTGTAAGGAATAACTCCTGGCGTGTCAATTAACGTTATTTTTCCGCCAACGTTCACATTTTGCAAAGCCTTCGTATAACCGCTCACACTACTTGTCGGAGTTGAACCTTTTCCTTTAAGCGCATTAATAATTGATGATTTGCCGACATTAGGATAACCAAGAACACCAACTTTTATCTCATCAATTTTTAACCTGCTTGCATTTATAAAAATCTTCTGCCGCAGTTTTGTAGTTCCAAGATGCTCTTTTGCAGAAACAAATATTGAATTTGGAAGAGTTTTTTTGTATTTTTCAATGTACTCTTTATCAACAAGGTCGCATTTGTTTAGGACGTAAATCAACGGCTTACCAGACTGAGCCACCTTGTCCTCTATCTCAAGGTTTCTTGTAGACTCCGCCATTCTTGAATCAAGAACAAGCAAAAGTATATCCGCATTACGAATTACTTTATTTACAAGGTCCCAAAAGTTTGCCATAAAACAGAGTTATTCTGCAGAGTATAAAAAGATGACTGTGATATACTTTAAAGTGGTTTCATAAAAAAATATGAAACAATTACTAGTACTATAATTATAATAATATAAATCCAGTTATCTGAGAATTTGTCCTCAAACAAATGAAGTTCTTGTGATAAAAAAGTCAGTATGTACATATACACAACAACAAGCAAAGATAATTCTTTGATAAAATATAAAACAACTGACAAAATCATTACAGCAATCAATGAAGAGAAAACTATTCCAACATGCGAGTGAAGAACCCCTCTGTGTTTTGCGCGTTTATTAAACATGAACGCCAAAGGATACTCAAGAAGCCTTACAACGATTGCTATTGGAAAAAACATGTAAAATATTTTTGATTTCCCGTCTTCAATGTCTGCGTCAGGAAGAATTGAGCCTATAATCACGCATAACACTCCAAATCCTACTATAATTAAATTAATATCTTCAAAAATAAAATTGTAAAGATAAAAAACGGCAAAAACCATTATTGCAAAAGTTACTATAATATGGCTTCTTCCCTTCATCAATAAACTTAAAACAATACCATATAAAAACTTTGTTATACTCCTTTCTAAAAGAAAATATTATATTAACCAAAATAATCCTGTTCTTATGGAATATACTCAAGTTTCTTTATGCAGGATAAACGGCAAAAGCTGCTTTGGATGCTGCGGACATCATTTTGGCACAAAAGAAGAGCTTAACGAGTCAATAAAAAAGAACAACTTAGAGTATAAACACAAGAAATCACTCAAATCGTTCATGCAAGACGGCAAACTTCGACAATCAGGCCTTTGCAGAAACCTAATAACGTTAAAAGACGGCACAATCGGGTGTCCCGGTCATCCAAAGCAGGCAAAGAAGGAACTACGCACATGCGACATATTATACGAATGTAAAACATCATTTCTTTTTAACACTGAATGGAATAATGAGAAAAAACAAAAATTTCTTGATTATATCAAAAATATGGATGACATTGAATACTCACTTTTTATGTCAGATAATAATAATTTAAGCAAACTTTTTTAATCAACTTTAAATTCTTGAAACTTATGGATCTATACCTTGCACCAATAAACTCGCTTTCAACATACGCGTTTAGAAAGCTCTGTACTGTCTATGAAGCAGATTATGTCTTTACTGAGATGGTGTGGGCGGAAAGAATAATTGAAGGAAATGAGTATGAAGAAAAAAAGCTCGCAATTGATGACGAAAAAATGACAATTATTCAGATGATAACTGAAGACACTAAAAACATTGAGCCATTTTTGAAAATTATTAAAAAAAGGTTTCCAAACGTTCCAGAAATAAATTTCAACATGGGGTGCCCGCAAAGCTCACTTTCACAGAAATGCATTGGCGGTGGAATCTTAAAAGACAAAATAAAAATGAGGGAGTACTCATCTGAGCTTTTTAAGGCATGTAATAAATACGGGTTTAAATCAAGCCTAAAAATAAGAACAGGAGTCGACTTTCCTGACCTTCAAAGTTATATTGATATAATCAAGGAAGCAGGAGTCTCCAAAGTATATATTCATGCAAGAACACTAACACAAGGGTACGTTAAAGCAGCAAATTATGACCCTTTAAAAGGAATAGAAGGAATTGAAATAGTAGTTAACGGAGATGTAACTGATATAACTTCATTTAACAAAGCAATCTCAGTTACAACGTGTTCAGGTGTATTAATCGGTCGCGCAGCATTAAATGACCCGACAATTTTCCTGAAATTAAAATCAAAACCGTATCCGTCAAAAAAAGAAGTTATTCTTAAATTTCTTTCTCTATCAAAAGATACGCAGATTGCAACAGTAAAAAGAAATCTTTCATGGCTGACAATGCATATAGTTGGTGGTGCATCTGTTCGTGCAGAAATAAATGACGCAAAAACAGTAGAGGATATAGAAAAAATTGTTGAAGCCGCAACTATCTAAACTAAAAATTGTAAAAAACTAAATTAATGATTTCCAAAATTTCCATCCGGTCTGTCATACGCTACTGAAAAACTGCTTTCTCTATCAAAAAAAGCAGGAGGTAAATCAGGGTTAAATCCTTGCGGAATATCTACTTGGTGTGTTACTTCATATCCTAAAAGAAGCGATGCACCGTCATATTTTACTTGATTTAATTTTAATGTGATCTCATTCATAATATTCCATTCATTGTTCGCTGCTTTATTAAGAGCACTAATATATAATTGCAATGCAGTATTTGAACCTACACGTCCATAAACTGTTTTAAACTCAGGGTCATCATTGCATAATGCGCGAATTGAAGTTGCAAAACCTTCAGGTGTTGGGTTTTTTTCAAAATCTCCAAAAACAGATTCCAAACTTTGAATTCTTCCTTTAATATTATCAACAATTTGAGCCATCTTTTTCACATCCATCTAATTTTTATAAATGTTATCACTATATAATAACTACTTATTTAAATAGATTGTTGTTTTAAGAATATGTACTATAAAAATAATAAACAAATTTTTTTAAGACCTAAATCACTCATCGTATACATAAGGTTCATGTCTCATATCCGAAGAAAGAGGAGATATAACTCTATAATCTCCGCATCTACGATTTAAAACATTACTTTTACATTCATAACAATTACCAACAGGTCTTCCATCAGGTGTTTTACCCATTATATGGGCACTTACAAGTCCTTCATTTGGCGCTAACTGGTATAAACATGGTTGTATAGCACCGCTCTCGTTATGTTCCACTCTTCTATCAATAGTTACCCATTGTATCGGAGCACTTTCAACTCTCGCATCTAAACCATTAAGACTTGCCACTTTTACCATCTCCTACATTATATACCTTATATCCCGACAAATGAAAAGAAAGATTTCTGGAAATAATCTGTTTATCTATAAATTTATTATTTAAAACTTCAAGACTTGTTAATCGATTTTGACTCATTAACCTTTAACTTATGATATAACCTCTATATAAATATATCTATTTGTATACTGATATCTTATTTGACTAAATAGCCTAGAATTTTTTTTATCTTTTCCTATAATATTCAAGCGCCTGTTCCTCAATAAAATGAAGATTTCCAGTAACAATAAGACAATGCAAAGGTTTTCCAAAATCAATTGATAAAAGCTCTTTTACAGTGCCTGAAACGATTTTCTGGTCTGGTGCTCCAAGCCTTGCACATCCAACAATTATTGTGTTCTCAGTAAAAACATTCTGTTTTTTATCATTTTCAATCTCAAGCAGATAATTTATTCCTTCACTCACCGTCATAAACTTTGGCGGCAAAGGATTTTTTACTCCTTTCATTAAATCCTCTTTTGATGACTCAGCCATTTTTATATCAAGAAGGCAAAGAGTGTGAAGTCCGTGAAGCTTGTTTTTTGAGATGACTTCATAAGGTGTTGTCGGATTAAACCCACTTTCAGGAAACGTTATCGATGTTGTTTTGCCAAATTTGTAAAGCTCAAGACCAGTGATGCCCACAGCTGTCATTACAGACGTGTTGTTTATGACTTCAACTTTGACATCCTCCTCTTTTGCACGGATTACCAAATCAGTGTGGGTTGTTGCGGAAAACACGTCTCCAACAACAAGAAAGGCAACGTTCTTTGTTTTGGCTTTTAAGACAATCTCATCAGCCTGTTTTTCAACCAAATCCCTGTCAGCAATAATAATCTTTTTACGATAAAAATGTTCTAACTTCCCAACTTTCACACCAAGAACACTAGTATAATGCTCTAGATATACGTAGTCGCACTTCTTTACAGTCTCAAGACCTTTAACTGTTATGTCTTTCTCATCATAAAGCCCAAGCCCAATCATATATAATGTCATGATAAACGAGAATAAAGTTTTCTATTTAAACATTGAGATTTATTTTCATCACTTAAACGTAGAAATATTTATAAATAATCTTTTTATTTCTTACTTTAAATGGCACAATTAAATGATTTTGGTCCATGGATTCCCTGGAATGGTGAAAAAATACCTGAAATATCTGACAAGACTCTCGTAGAAAGACTTAATTCAATAAAACCAGTTAGACGAGTATTAAATTTCCCTCCGCATCATGGTGATTTTCATAAAGGCGCAAAATTTACATGGGAAGATATTACAGGGGAGCTATATTATATAGCTATTTTAAGTACTGACTTAAAGGCACTTAAAAATCAACCATTTACACAATATTCAAGACCTACAACTCTTGCAAAAGGATTAACTCCCTATAAGGATATAACAACTTTGCACGAATTCCAACATTATAATTTTAATCATTTTCAAGGCACTATTGCAGAAGTTATTGCACAAATTCCGGAAGAAGATATTGGTGTAGCTATAGCATTTGAAACCTCAAACTTAAAACCTATCAGAGTTGTCGATACAAGCAAAGCTACTGATTTGCCATTTATGGTAATGCTTGAAACGACTACAAGACTGTATAAACATATTTGAAATTCTTAGAATTTTTTTAAACTAGAGAACATAAATTAGTTATAACTATATAATCATTTCATATAAACAATATTTATATCTTTAGCAAGGTCAGTAATTATCAATGTTATTCTTTTTTGTTCTTTATCAACTCTGTATTTGACATTAACAGGATGAATATCTACCCCGCCTAATCCACTTTTAGAAAGCATATACTCATTGAGTCTATCGTAAAATAATATATTAAAACATTTAGCAACTTCAAGTTGCTCTTTATCATCTGATCTGCCGGGCCAACATAAAGATGATCCATCTATAAAAGGACTAACAGAATAAACACGTTTATCTCTTCTGTTTTTTGCGCTAAACTCCTTTTCACCAACGTCAGCTATGGGATTTACATAAACTTGTACATTATACTTGGTTTCATCAAATGTTGCTGTTTCTTCAAAAGGATGCACTTTTAGAAATTCTTCAGCATGATTAACACATTTCGCATACCCTACAATTCTATCAAGTGAAACACCATTGCCATAAACATGAATTGCATTGTTGTTTCTTACATCTTTAAATACAACTGAATCTTGACCAGCAAAACAATTCTTATCAATACCTTCTCCATCTAGTTCAACGCATCTATCCTCTAAAGGTTGATTATCAAAAGGAATTATTAACATAAAATATAGAAAAATGTTCTTATTTATAAATTTGTCACTTTAAAGTACTAAATTATAGAAAAGTTTATAAAGTTGAAAGTATTCATCATATTCTAAGACATAAATCATAATAACAAAGAGATAATAAAAAAGGTGATAATATGAAATATGATAAAATTGGGTTTCCAAAAGAACAAAGTTATGTTGTAGTCTTAACAGATGCACATGTAAATCCAAATTATATTGGGATTTTAAGCTATGGAAATGAACATGCTTTAGTATTAACTAATGCACAAAACATCATGGATATATGTCCTACCGATAAGGGACTTGAATTTTTACTAAATAAAGAGGAAGGTATACCTTTAAGACTAGATATGACTCGTGTTATTGGTATAGGAGAAATACAAAAACTAAAATAATTCTTATTTTTTTCTGAATAATTAAAAAAGAATCTCTCCTTGCGGAGAGATAGAAAAATGCGCCTTCACCGCTCTTTATCGTCGGGGGTGATTTAGAAATGGTGAAGGCAAGAAGTTCTTGATTTTTACCTCACGATTTCTATTCCTAGTTCATCGCTCATCATGGCGGCTCTTTGGCGTTGAACTTTTTTGTTTTCGGATCGTCCTAGAATCCATGGGCTTTTGACTCCAGTAATTATTGTCATTACTGTTAACTTTCCTTTCATGTCTTCTGTGACTCTTGCGCCCCAGATGACGTTTGCGTCTTCGTCTAAGCTTTCGGTTACTAGTTCACCGACTCGTGCGATTTCTTCGAGTGTTAAATCAGGGCCTCCTTCAACATGGATTAATGCTCCTGTTGCTCCTTCATAGCTTATTTCAAGCAGCGGGTTTGATAAAGCTCCTTTTACAGCTTCTTCAACTTTGTTGTTTGTGTCTGATGCACCAACACCAATTACTGCTACTCCACCGTTTGTCATTATTGCCTTTACGTCTGCAAAGTCAAGGTTGACTAGGGATGGTACTGCGATTGTTTCAACGATTCCTTTAATCATTGTTGAAACTAGCTCGTTTGCTACTGCGAAAGCCTGCTGTACAGGTAGGTCGCCAGCGATTTGGACTAGTCTGTTGTTGTCAATTACTATTACTGTGTCTGAGACTTGTCTTAGCTGCTGCAGTCCAAATTCTGCTTTGTCTACTCTTGCTCGTTCAATCTTGAATGGCATTGTTACTGTTCCAATTACTATAGCGCCAACGTCTTTTGCTACGCCTGCTACTACTGGTGCTGAACCTGTTCCTGTTCCGCCACCCATACCTGCGCATACAAAGCACATATCTGCGCCTCTAAGTGATTCTTTGATTTCTGTTAGGCTTTCCTGTGCCGCTTCTGCTCCTCTTTCTGGGAAGCCTCCGCATCCTAGTCCTCTTGTGACTTCCTTGCCTATAAGGAATTTTTTATCAGCTTCAGTTATCTGAAGATGTTGTAAATCTGTGTTGCAAGCAATTATTTCTGCTCCTTTGATGCCTTTCTTATATAGCCAGTTAACCATATTGTTACCTGCGCCACCGCATCCAATTACTTTAATGTTTGCATGTCCTACTTGTATTCCATAATCTTCCAGTTTTCCTGGAGTTCTTTTATTTTCCGCCATGAATTCCATTTTTTCGTGCCCCCTTTTAGGTGTTTTTTTTCTCTTTTGCCATGATAATATATCTTGTGATATATTATGAGTGTAATACTTACTTTACTTTTGAACAGGTTTAGCATAGCTTTAGCTATAAATCAAAAGATTTATATACTACCTAATACTCTATTCTTTTCAGAAAACAGCCAATTACCTTCGCCAAAAGGTCTTTCGGTATTAATTCAGACAATTTTTTTAACTATTTGAAAACAAATTGTCAAAAAATTTATCGTCGATACGCGCCAAATAAAGTAGGGTTTTTCGCCAAAAAAACTCACACTTCTTTTTTTATATACATATTACTAGTATTTAAATGTTTCTATTTTCGCTATTATTTACCTAAAATGTATACTGGTTTGGCATTCTGTTTTCTGAGGATAAAAACGGCTTTTTTCATTTTTAAAATATTTTTCATGTTTTTCGCAAAAATAAAGTTCTCTTTTCTTCATTGTAAAGCCCCATTGAGATCATTTGTTCATATTGTGATTCAGCTAGTGGCAGCCATGATATTGTGAAGTTATATTTCTCTTTAATCTCAAATACTATTGATTTGACAAAGGTGGTATCTATAGCTTCCCCAACAAGCAATATGTCTGCCTTGTCCTTTGTTTCAGCGCCATGGAGCACTATCTGGCGAAGTCCTTCAATCTCCCTTGCTTTCTCGACAAAGAGGTCAAGTATCTTTTTATCCTTTTTTATGATGTTTCGAAGCGCATCAGTCTCCTTTGTTTTGTTGAATCGGTAAAACTTAAACTTGCTAACCATGACAAGGGTTATTATGCCAAGTGAGCTAAGTTTTTTGATTATCCTAAACGTTGAGGCAGGCGGTGTGCCGCAGCGCTTGGATAACTCAATTAGGTAAAAATCTTTATCTTCATCTTCAAAAAATACCTGTAAAATCTTCAAAACTTTTGGTTCAATAAGTTTTTCCAAAAGCGTTAGCTGTTCCATTAAAAAATTATCTTAACATAGCAACTATTTAAATGTTTCCATTTTTGAAATACTATTCCATAAATGAAATAACAGTGGTTAAAAAAATTCAACCAAGCATTTTATTTAGTCAAAAAACGATTTAAATTACTTATTTAATTCCCGCGTCCTCTTTGTGCAAAATAAAATTCTTCAACGAGGTCAAGCGTGCTTGCGTCATCAACACCTCTGTCAGCCCGAAGCCTTGTTAGCCTAGGAAACCGTAGCGCGTACCCTGAACTATAGGTTGGGCTTTTCTGAATTTCTTCATAATGAACTTCAATCACAATCTTAGGTTTGACCTTTACTTCCTTGCCTTTCTCGCTTATAATCAAAGGTTTCAATAAATTAGTAAGCACTTCAAACGTAACCCCTTCACCTTCAAGCTCAGTTTGGTCAAGTTCTTTTATGCCTGTTCCAACTTTACCAATCTCAACTGGTAAGCCAGATTCATCAAGTACTCCGATTGTGAAGCTTGTAAGCCAGCCAGATCTTTTGCCTTCGCCCCACTCCGCGCCAACAATAACAACATCCAAAGATTCCATAACCGGTTTAATCTTGACCCATCCGCCAACCCTTGAGCCTGGCTTGTAAACAGAGTCATGCCTTTTCATAATGATTCCTTCATTTCCGGCTTTCAAGGCTTCTTCATAGAATCTTCTTGCTTCTTCAACGTTATCAGTATAATCAACTTTTGCAATCACAATCTTTCGCTTGACCTGCTCAACTATCTTTTCCAAAAACTCCCTTCTTTCATTTAAAGGGACTTCGGAGTAATCTTTTCCATCATGGTATAATATATCAAAAAGATTAAGCTCAATCGGAAGGTCTTTGGCAGTCTCTTCAATATCATATTTTCGCCTTATCCTTTGAGACACGCTTTGAAAAGGTAGATATTTGGATGTTGATGGGTCAAAACCTACTGCCTCGCCATCTATTAAGAATTCTTCACCTTTAACATGCTTTGAAACTGTGGCCGCAACTTCAGGAAACTGGGCTGTAACGTTCTCAAGGCGCCTTGTATATATATTAATTTTATTATCAATTTTATGAATCTGCATCCGAAACCCATCATACTTATATTCAATCTGGGCTGGCGTTCCAACTGTTTCAAAACCTTCTTCAACTGATGCAACCTTTTGGCAAAGCATGACTTTAATTGGCTTACCTGGTAAAAGCTTCATATCAAGAAGACCAGTGATACCTACTGTTTTGGCAGCCTTTGCAACCTCTGAAAACTCGTTTGTAAGGTCAAACGCCCTTTGGGTTGTGTCAACAATATCTTTGTACTTCTCTCTTTTTTCATCATCAAGCATGATATCATTCTTCTCAAAATCATACTTTACACCTATCTCTTCTCCAAAGTAAGCCCAGACAATCGCATCCCTTAATGAGCTTTCGCCAACGCCAACCCTGAGTTCCTCAAGAACAGTTCTTACTATATACTTGGCTTCAGATGGACTTGCGCTTGTCATAAGCTCAGAAACTAGCGAGACTTTTTTGTCAACTGTGCCTTCGCCAGTAAGTGTTGCAAGTTTTCTGATATTATCAAAAACTTTTTTTATTGTTAATTTTGAAGAAAACAAAGTAGCCTGGCTTTTTGTGTGCGTTAGGTTATAAGTGACTTTTCCCAAGTCTCCAATTTTTTTCCATTCAGATTCAATCTTTTTGGCATCAGCGCCAGTTGCTTTGTTTATTGCTTTAAGGATTAGCTTGTCAGACATGCCTATCTTTGTTTCATCCCACGCAGGAAAAATTTTTCCTTGAAGCAGAAGCATAATTATCTCCAGGTCTTCAACGCTTGTCTTTTTTAATAGCTCAGAGATATAATACGTTTTAAGAAGACGCTTACTTGTTCCTTCAATCTTTTCATATACTTCTACGAGTTCTGAGTAATCCATTTTAGATGTTTTTTTTATGAGGACTATTCAAACATATTTGAATAGGCCATGTTTTGCTCGAGCTTTTTCTAAAACGCTTGAAAATGCAAAAAGCATTTTCTGCGTCCTAAAAACTGTTTTTCAGTTTTTATGAGGTCGATTATAAAAAGATATAAATAGTAGAATATTTAAAAATATATCCATATGGATGCAATTGAATGTATAATGACCCGCCGCTCCATTCGTAAATTTATGGATGTGGAGATAGAAAGGACTAAGCTTGGTATAATTTTTGAAGCAGGAGCAAAAGCGCCAAGCAGCGGTAACATTCAAAACTGGAAATTCTTTTATGTTACACAAATGGACTTAAAACAGAAAATTGCAGATGCGTGCGTGCAGCAGGGATGGATAGCGACTGCACCTGTAATAATAGTCATTGCATCAGAGCCAGACAAGGCATCCCAATTCTACGGAGTCAGAGGAGAAAGGTTATACTCAATTCAAAATTGCGCAGCAGTAGCTGAGAACATGCTTCTTGCAGCGCACGCTCAAGGACTTTCAAGCTGCTGGATAAGTGCTTTCAATGAAGAATCAATAAATAAAACTTTGAATATGGGGCATAGATACAGACCACAAGTTGTTCTTCCTCTAGGATACCCTGATGAAACAGTTCCTGAGCCATTAAAATTAAGGATAGAAAACCTTGTAATCTTTGAAGACCAAAGAGCTGGCGGAAACGGTGGCGGCGGAAGAATCAAAGACCTTGACTGGGCAGTATGGCATTACAACGTGCTTGGACGAACAATAGATAACACCCAGGACAGCGCTAAGAAGCTTTCAAAAGCAGGCAGAAGATTCTTTGACTTAATGAGGGAACGATTTAACAAGAAAAAGAATGATGAGAAAGAAAACCAGAACAAATGATTTTATTAAGTTCTAATTATTTTTTTTTGTTTAATTCTGTGTAATCTTAATCAAGAAATTTTAAATTCGTAAGACTTAGAATATGTTACCACTTAAGGATAGGTTTAGATAGATAAATTTAAATATAAATCAAAAATTTTAATATTATGTTATTGAATTTAAAACTAGATGGTAGTTATATACCTGTGCCGTATGGACATACTGATGCAGGCGTGACATTAGAATCATCTCTCTCACCAAATGATTTTTCTAAATATGGGGGATTATATTTATTTCAAACAGGATTGGAAGATTATCAAAGTGATATTAACTATTTTAAAAAAAATTGTGGAAGAATAGAAAAATTAGGTGATATCCCATCATTAACACATATTAATTCTGAAAAAATCTCATTAATAACTAAAGAAAGAACTCTGTATGACCTATTATTTATGTATAATGACACCATGGATACTGTAAGACTTTCAACAGGCGATAACGATAATATGCCGGACCGATTAACACCAGATGAAGTGAAATTTCTTATTTTTAGAAGAGCCGGATTAAATATAAATGATGTCAAAGATATTCCTATCGAGGTAGTATATAATTCAAAAGGAAGTAAAGAAACAAGATTTGAACCATTACATGGGTACAAGATAGGCGAT
>JAHFPP010000078.1 GCA_023266675.1 Candidatus Woesearchaeota archaeon | reverse complement strand
TGACGGTTTTGGATTTATAGCAACTATTGATATCAGTATAAGTACAGAAGGATTATTACTCTTACGTTTGTGAATAATTTTTTTGCTTGGCTCATTTTTTATCGTGATGTTTTTCCATGTACCATTTTAATAATCCTGCGTTTTGTATCCATGTGTATATTATGTCTGCAAGCAGTCCAATTAATAATATTATCATTATTTGTTTTAATGTATCTGAATGTGAAAGTGTAAGTGCAACTACTGTTGTTGCTATTGCTGCAGCGCTCATAGTCATTCCTGTCTTGAAAGCCCCGAATATTCTTTCGTCAATTGTTCCTTCTTTTCTCTTGACAACTCTGGTTGTAAGCAAGATGTCTGTATCAACTGAGTATCCTATAAGCATTAGCAGCGCTGCGATTCCTGCGGTTGTAAGCTTTACACCAAGAAGGCTTATAATGGCAAGTGTTGTAATCATATCTGAGAATGCTGCAAGTATTATTGCAAATGAAGGAACAAACATCCTGTAATAGATATATACTACAATTGCCATAAGTATGAAAGCTATTATTACTGCAATTATTAACTGGTTATAAAAAGAATTTCCAAGTTTTGACCCTGTGACTTCAGCTGTATAATCATTTTTTGATATTCCATACTGCGATGTTAATTTTTGTAATAGCTCGTCAGCTGTCACGTCAGACGCCTCTATAATAAGTCCAATCTGTTCGCCTGCACCTGACAAGGTTTTTGTTTCAACATCTGCCTTAGGAAAACTTTGTTTTAGGAATGTTTCTACGTCACTGCTTTGAAGAGTTTTTGATATAACTGTTATAGAAACTCCTCCCTGGATTGATACGCCTTTTTCTATAAACTGTCCTGTTGTGAAAAGATTGAAGAATAATACTGCAAATGACAAGAAGAGCAAAAGATTTGGTATAATCATGAGTTTTTTGTAATCTTTAACATATATGCTGTGAAGTTTTTCCTTAAGTCCTAAAGATTTGCTGTGAGAGGGAGATGGTTCATGCTTGACTGATTCATTGTGTGCATTTTTGTGCACATTTCCTTTTTCTCCACTATTAATCTTGCCCATTGATTCTAAAAAAATTGCATTTATTAATAAAGCTTTTTATTAAATATGATTTATGATGCGTTTTATTAAAAATTTCTGATATATCGGTTAAACAAAGTATATAAAAATACACTTCCATAACAGAAAATTATGAAAGAAAAAAATTCAATGATAACAAAAGATATGATGATGGGGGATATTGTAAAAAAATATCCTGAAACAATGGATTATCTGATTGAAGTTGGTGTGCATAATGCTGACTGCAATACAATTCAGGATATAACCTTGGAAGAAAGCATTAAGCAAAATGGAAAAAACACAAGCGACATGAATAAGTTTGTATCAAAATTAAATGAAATTGTGGTGAAGAATATGGAAAATAAATCCAAAAATGAAGATAAAAATAGCAGTCAGGCAAAGATAACAATCACTAAGAAAGCAGCAGCCAAGATAAAAGAATTAATAAAAAATAGGGAAGACAAAGGATTAAGAATTGCTGTTATTCCAGGCGGATGTTCAGGTTTTAAATATGTATTTGGAATTGGCAGCAAATCCTTGAAGAACGATGTAGTCATAGATGAGAAAGGCGCAAGGGTGTTTATTGATAAAGAGAGCATAGAAAAAATCAACAAATCAAACCTTGATTATATAGACAGCCTATCTGGCGCAGGTTTTAAAATAGAGAATCCTAATGCAACAAAAAGCTGCGGATGCGGAAGCAGCTTTAGATAGTTTATTAATATTTTTCTGGATTTTTATTATTTTATTTTAATTAGATTTTGGGTAAATTGTCTTTTGATTTAATTGACCAACCCATAATATTTATAAATAGCCTCTTTGTTCTTTTGATTTATGCTTAGAACACACACTTGCGGAGAACTCACAAAAGACGGCGTAAAAAAGAAAGTAACGCTATGCGGATGGGTAGATTCAAGGCGAGACCACGGAGGCATTGTCTTTGTTGACCTTCGGGACAGGTACGGGCTTACGCAGGTAGTTTTTGAGCCAACGCATAATAAAGAGGTTCATGAGACTGCTAATAAGTTAAGACGTGAATATGTCATACAGGTAACAGGGCACGTTAGAATGAGAGGCGAAGGACTTACTAATCCAAAGCTTTTTACCGGCGAAATAGAGATTCTAGTTGATGAAATAACAATTTTGTCTGAAAGCGAAACGCCTCCAATTGAAATTGATGACAGAAAAGTTGCCAATGAAGAAATGCGATTAAAGTATAGGTATCTTGATTTAAGACGGCCATCAATGCAAAAGGCACTTCAGTTCAGGCATAAAGTTATAACAACTGCACGAAATTACTTTAACGAACATGACTTTATAGAAATTGAAACGCCACTTTTAATAAAATCAACACCTGAGGGTGCACGGGATTATGTTGTGCCGTCAAGAGTTAATCCTGGACAGTTCTACGCGCTTCCTCAAAGCCCTCAGCTTTACAAACAGATACTTATGATTTCAGGTTTTGACAGATATTACCAGGTCGCAAGGTGCCTTAGAGATGAAGATTTGAGAGCAGACCGCCAGCCAGAACATACACAGTTTGACCTTGAAATGAGCTTTGTTACTCAAGAAGACATACGCGCATTTGTTGAAGGGCTTTACAAAAAAATATTCAAAGAAACACTGAGCATAACGCTTGATGATTTCCCTGCATTCTCATATAATGACTCAATGGAAAGGTTTGGCTCAGACAAGCCAGACATAAGGTTTGCGTTAGAATTAAAAGATGTTACAGAGATTGTAAGAAAGTCAGATTTTGGAGTTTTCAAAACAGTTGCTGAAAGTGGCGGCAAAGTCCGATGCATTAACCCTCATAAAGACCTTGCTCGAAACGAAATTGACAGGTACATCGAGTTTTGCCAATCAATAGGCTCAAAGGGAATGGCATGGATGAGAGTTACTGAGAAAGGGCTTGAGTCAAACATAGCAAAATTCTTTTCTGAATCCGTACAAAAAGAGTTGATTCATGCAATGAATGCAAAACCTGGAAGCATAGTGATGTTCATCGCAGATAAACCAAAAAAATCAGCGCAACTCGCTGGACAGCTTAGATTAAAACTTGCAGAAGACTTGAAACTAGTAAAAGAAGGAGAGTTCAAATTCTGCTGGATAAATGATTTCCCACTATTCGCGTTCAACGAAGACACTCAAACATGGGAGCCAGAGCATCATATGTTTTCAATTCCAAAAAAAGAATTTGTCAATGACTTTGAAAAAAGGCCTGGCGAGGTACTTGGCGACTTATGGGACCTTGTATTAAATGGCGTTGAACTTGGTTCAGGCTCAATAAGAGTCACTGATCCAAAGCTGCAGGAAAGAATAATGAACTTTGTTGGAATCGACCATAAATCTGCGCATGAAAAATTCGGTTTTTTACTTGACGCGTATAAATACGGCGGACCCGTTCACGGTGGCATGGGTCTTGGAATCGACAGAACAGTTGCTTTAATGCTTGGTACAAACGATATCAGGGAGGTAATAGCTTTCCCTAAAAACAAGTCAGCTCAGTGCCCAATGGATGAAAGCCCTGGAATGATTGAAGAAAAACAGATGAAAGAACTTCATTTGAAGCATGATATCATAAAAACCCAGAAGTAGGTTTTTAGGACACAAAATAATCAAAGATTTTCTAAGTTTCATAAAAAAAGAACAAAATAAAAGTTAAATATATTTTTTATATTGCAACTTCTCGCTCATAATAATCATAAAGCGCTGCAGTAATTTGGTCCTGCGAATACCCGAGTCTCTCAAACTCTAAAAACATATGCGTTAAATACCTTTTTGCATCAATCATTTTAGTTCACCTTTTAGTTTCTTTTACATAATGCGCCGCGGCTGGGACTTTCACCCAGGCACAAAAGTAGTACTTGTGATTTGAACCCAGAAGCCAGTTAAGGCAGTGGTGTCTCAAACCACCGCAATACCAGATTATGCTACCGC
>JAHFPP010000035.1 GCA_023266675.1 Candidatus Woesearchaeota archaeon | reverse complement strand
AGTTCTTGAAGATTCTAAAGACGGCACAAAGTGGAAGAAGATTTAATTATAGACTAATTAGTAGTAACATTTATAAATAAATTTGTTTTCTAAAGGAGATGGGACATTTTGGTAGAAAACCTGAAGATGGAGAAAGACCTGGCGCCTCTGTTGCAAAGCTAAATAAAGAAATTGAAAAAGGGAGAGTTGTAAGAAAATCTCCACAAGAATTACGCCTTAAAGATCAAACAAGAAGATTAAATGATTTAGAAAAGAGAATTTCTTCTACATCTGACCCAAAAAGGCGTGAACCATTATACTTACAATATACAAATCTTGCCGCTTGTTGTGACGCAGAAGTGTTTAGTCCAAATGAGATAGCAGGAATTGAGACGTATTCATCGTTAGTATCACAAGAAACATTACATCGTTTAGATTACAATCGTATGAGTGGTGAAAGAAGAGATTTCTTACCTTTGCATCATTTGTTAAAGCTTATTGATAAAAAAATTCCTGAGAATAAACAAGGTGATAAATACATATATTTGCTTGGAACTACCTCAAGAAATAATGACACTGACCCATCACTAAGGAATCTTAGAGCATTAGAATATTTTTTAGGAACTTTTGCAGGAAGATTAATTCCTGGACAAGAGCTAGATTTAGAAATAGACAAAAAAAGAATACAAGTACCTTATAGTAAAGATACTTATTTAACTGATGAGAGCCCTTTAGTAAAGAATATAAGGCACAGATTGCAAGGAAGAAATATACCTCCGTCTCCAGAATATAATTTAAGAAGAATTAAAGATGGTCATTACAAAATTAGCGCAAACATAAATATTGTTACAGAGGAAAGACCATACATCAAAGATGGCATAGCAACAAAAATAATATTGTCATATGTTATGGTTAGATAATCCAATAACAGATTAGAATATATATTTATAAAAATTAAATGTTTACTAACTTCTAGATTTTAATTTTGCTATTAAAGAAAGAATAAATCCAACTATCAGGAAAGTTATTGAATGTGTTTTGTTGTTGAAAAGAATCATCAATGATATTCCTGAAACAATCATGATTATGCCTGCAATAAAAAGGATATCGAAATACTCAGATTCGCTTTCTATGTTTTTTAAAAGAAGTTTCTTCATTTTATTATACCGACTTTTACGTCAAAGTTTTCGCATCTTGTGAAAGAGTCATCATCTTTGTCATCAAATATTATTTCTTTTGCGCGTGTTACGCCTTTTATGTCAGCAATTGCTTTCTTTAGGAGTTTTTCATCTTCTTCATTTACGGCAAGTATTAGAGTTGATATTTCTTCTTTAAGTGAGATTTTATTTGTTGACTTGAATTTTCTGACAATTGAGATTATGTCAACTGCCATGTCACCGATTTTTTCCGCTTCCTCATTTATAAGTTCAGCATTGAACTTTGGCCACTCTGAATGATGTATGGATTTTAATCCTTCAGTTTTTATAAAATGGAGATGATAAATCTCCTCTGTTATAAAAGGCATTATTGGAGCCATAAGTTTTAATACGCTAAAAAAAGAAGTGTGAAGCGTGTACTGCGCAGAAACTTTTGCGTCAACTCCGTGGATATCAGGGTTGTAAAGCCTCTCCTTGATTATCTCAAGGTAATTGTCACAGAGTGTTGAGAAGAAAAATTTCTCGACTTCCTGTTTTGTCTTTGAATACTCATACTTTTCAAAGCTTTCAGTGGATGATTTAATTAAATTGTTTAGTTTGGAGAGTATCCATGCATCAATTGGCAAAAGATGTTTTGGTTTTTGGCCTTTATAATCTTCAAGATTCGTGATTGCAAGTTTTGACGCGTTCCAAAGCTTTGTAACCATTTTTTTCCCTGTTGCTAAATCCTTCTCCTGGTATGGAAGGTCTTCGCCTAGTTTTGACCCTGCAGCCCAGAATCGAAGCGCATCTGCGCTGTATTTTTTAATTACTTCCTGAGGTTCAATAACATTTCCTTTAGATTTACTCATCTTTTTTCCGTGTGGGTCAAGCGCCCAACCTGATATCATAACATCTTTCCAAGGATTTATTTTGTCATGAAGCTGTGATTTTACAAGTGTGTTAAAAAGCCAGAAAGTTATTATATCGTGAGCCTGCGGTCGCAGGTTCATTGGGTATAATTTTTTGTAAACTGGATGGTTTTTGAAAAGGTCTGCTGCGAGCGTTGGAGTGAGTGATGATGTCGCCCATGTGTCAAGAACATCCTTTTCAGGAGTTAAATCATTCATGCTATATCCTTTAGGCACATTTTTTAACGGCTCTATTGGAAGTTCATCAGCTTTTGGCACAACAATATTTCCATGCTTATCATACCATACTGGTATTGGAACTCCAAAATGCCTTTGGCGCGAAATACACCAATCCCATTGAAGACCTTTTACCCAGTTGTCATACCTGTTTTTCATGTGGTTTGGGTACCAGTTCAGTTTATTTCCTGCCTCTAAAAATTGCTCCTTTAATTCAAGGTATTTTATGAACCATTGTTCTGTTGCAACATATTCAATGTCTGTCTGACATCTTTCATGGACGTTGACAAAATGCTTCATTTTCTGCTTTTTTATAAGATAACCATCAGCTTCTAAATCTTTGAGAACTTCTTCGCGCGCCTTGTCAGACGGCAAGTCTTTGTATTTTCCTTTTGTGTAAACTCCTGATTCGTCCATTATATGAAGTGGTTCTATTGTTTTATGCCGTGAAAGCCACTCAACACAATCAAGCCCACCATAGGAGCAATAGTATACTATTCCTGTTCCATATTCTGTTTTTACGCTGATATCATGATTTATTTCAACAAAGTTTCTTAAAGAGTATGCGATTTCAACTTTCTTTCCAAGAAGCTCTTTTCCTTTGTATTCATTGATTATCTCCATTGGAAATTCTTCTTTCATAGTATTATATGCATCCTTGCTTATTATCCATAATTCATTGTTCTCTCTTTTAGCTGTGACATAATCACCGTTTTCATCGATTGATATTCCGACGCATGCAGGATGAAGTTCCGGTCTAGTAGTTGAGTATATCAGGTATTCTCCGGACTCTGCTTTTGCTTTAATGTAATTTAGTGTTGACTGTTTTTCAACATCCTCCATCTCAACCTGCGCTATTGCTGTTTTGCAGTGAGGGCAGAATATTATCGGGGATTTTTTTCTGTAGATTCTTCCGCTGTTGTACAATTTTAAGAAAGATTCTTGCGAGATTCTTTGGGAATGGGCATCTATTGTTGAATAAAATATATCAAAATCGCATGACATGCCGAGTTTTTTCCAGTCAAATATGAAGTCCGGCCTGATTTCTTCAAGTGTTTTTAGGCAGAGTTTAACAAATTCATCTCTGTCCATCTTCTTGCTTTTTACGTTCTTTAATTTTTCGATAAGCCGTTCAGTTGCAAGCCCGTTGTCATCAGTTCCAAATGGGTAGAATAGTTCAAATCCTGCCATTCTTTTGTATCTGGCAACAAAATCCTGCTGCGAGAAAGAAAAAGCGTGCCCGATATGCATTTTTCCAGACACTGTTGGAGGTGGTGTATCTATTGTGTAAATCTCCTTTTTAGTGTCAGGATTGAACTTGTAAACATTGTTTTCTTCCCAGTATTTCAGCCATTTTATTTCAGCTTCGTGCTCGGAGTAGTTTAAAGGGAGTTCCATCGTGAATAACAAGACAAAAGGTGTATATTTAAATCTTGCGGGAAAGTTGAAAGAAGATAAAAAAGATAAAAAAAACAAAAATAGTTTTTAAATAATTTTTAATTTATATCCTTTCACTGCATCTCCTACGATTTCCCGATAATAACAGCTGCTTCTTGTAACTCCATCTTCATCTTTTGTGTGGCATGCTCCTTTGCCTTGTGGTGTTACAGAATACAGCAGAGAGTTTTGTTCACAGTTGATTCTAACGCTGTCTATTTTCAGATAATCTCCTGAAGTTGCGCCTTTAACCCATAGTTCCTTTCTGCTTCTGCTAAAATATGTTGCAATCCCTGTTTCCAAAGTATTCATTACAGCTTCTTTGTTTGCAAATGAGAGAATCAAGACTTCTTTTGTTTTTGAATCTTGAGTCACTACTGGAACAAGTCCGTCTTTGTCATACCTTAGCCTAAACTCAAGCGTGTTTTCAAGCTCTTTCATTTCAATCCCTCTTTAATGAAGAATAGAAGGATTGGGATATATCACTAAAATCCAAATCACATCTTGCTGCATTTATTGACATTGTGTAAAAAAGCTGCTGAAACTCTAGCGCCACATCTTTTCTTTCTTTGGCAACATCCCCAGTTAGTCCGTAAAGTGTGCATGCTCTTGCAAACTCAGAGAACTCTTCACCTAGTTTCTTCATTGCTTTGTTTGGGTCAAGCGAAAGTTTTGATGTGTAAGAGCCTTCAACTGGACTTTTAACCCTGTCAAAAATCATGTCGTAATCACGTTTTAACCCAAGCGGACTTTTTTCATTAACACCTATCACGGAAAAATCACTGAATCGGATTATTTCTTTTATTTCAAGCCCATACTCATTTAATGTTTTTCCTGAATAGACTATGTCAACGCATAAGTCATTTATTCCGCTTGCAACAGTCGCTTCAGTGTTGCCATTATATATACTTATTTTTGGCAGAATTCCTAATTCTTCAAGACCGGTCTTTGATGTCTCCAGATATTTTCTGTTTACTGCAACGCTTGGCGTCTGAGTTATTTCTTCACCGATTCTTCCAATAACGCAAAGAGCCGGACGCCTAAACATTGCACTCGCATCATTCCAATCTATTGTTTCCAGTAATTCAACTAGTGAATTTGGATTTTTGATTCTGTATTCATCATACAAATCATCACCTGTGATTCCTACAGCTTTCACTTTTTTCTTAAAGTACAAGTCTTCAAGAATTGAGGGTATGTCCTCTCCCCTGAAAGACTCAATTTTTATGGCATCATTCTTTAGATTTAGTATTGATGATATTCCTCCCTGAAGCGCAGAATTTTTAGGTATCAACACCAAATTACTCATCCCATAATCATTTATTATATTGTCAGTTGTTGGTTTAAATCTCATAGTAATCCTTCCTCCACTAATTTTTTTAGTATAGCTCTCGCTATCATTGTTTTTATTTTTAAAAATGTAAAAAATAATTTTTTAAATTTATTTATGATTCAATTTTAGAAATTAGTTTTATGAATGGCGCTACCCATGAAAGTTTAATAATATTTTTTTGAAAAAATTGGTGTTAAGACTATTTAGAAGAAAATCATTGACAGTGAATATAATCAGCTCTCATAAAAATAGTAAAGCGAAGCTTATATTTATAGATAACGAAAAAATATTGAAAACACTTATAAATAATTCTTGTATCTAACAGGTTATGCAGGATAAAACAAGCAACACTCCGTGGGTGAAGAAGTATCAGCCAAAGACTACTGATGAGATTTACGGGCAGGTTAAGTCGCTTGAACAGTTGAAAGATTTTGTTAAGAATTATAAAAAACAAAAATTCAAAGCTGCGCTTGTATACGGCGAACCTGGCTGCGGAAAAACTTCGTCAGTTCATGCGATAGCTAAGGAATCTGATTTAGAAATTCATGAAATAAATGCGTCAGATACACGAAACGGCGAGGCTATCAATCAAAGGCTTGGCGCAATAATGCAGCAGCAGTCATTGTTCTTCAAAGAAAAACTTATTCTTGTTGATGAAGTTGACGGCGTTGCAGGAAGCGAAGACAAAGGTGGAATAATTGCACTATCAAGACTGATAGACACAACACGTTATCCGCTTATAATGACTGCTAATAATCCTTATGATAAAAAATTCTCTGAACTGCGAAAAAAATCATTGATGATAGAGTTTCACGGACTTGCGTATCCGTCAGTACTATCAGTTCTTCAAAGAATCGCAAAAAAAGAAAATGTAGAATGTGATGATATGGCGCTAACAGCTGTTGCAAGGCGCGCAGGCGGCGACCTGCGAAGCGCAATAACAGACCTTCAGACACTGACTCAGGATTCAAAAAAGCTTTTGATGAAGGATTTGGACAACCTTTCTGACAGGAAAAAAACAGAGACAATGATAACTGCGCTGATGAAAGTCTTTAAGACAACAAAACCTGAAGTGGCTTTGTCTGCTTATGAGAATATTGATGAAGACAATGATGAAGTATTTTTATGGGTTGAAGAAAACCTTGCGCAGGAATACAAGAAACCACTTGACCTGGCACGCGGATTTGAGTGCATCTCTCTTGCAGATGTTTACCGCGCAAGGATAAAAAGACGGCAGCACTGGAGATTTCTTGTTTACATAAACGATTTGCTTAGCGCTGGCGTTGCGCTTTCAAAAGATGAAAAGTATCCCGGGTTTACAACTTATAAGCCAACAACAAGAATATTAAAGATATGGCAGATGAACATGAAAAATGAAAAAAGAAAAGCCATTGCAATTAAAGTTGCAAAAAAAACGCACTCAAGCGTAAAGGATACAATAAAAAACACAATCCCATACATGCAAATCATATTCAAGAAAAACAAGGAAGCGTCGCAAAATATTATAAAAGATTTTGAATTCTCTAGCGACGAGGTAGAGTGGCTGAAAGGGAAATAATTACCAAAAAGATTAAGGAGAATTGGAGGGGAAACTATGTTTGGATTTGGATTTTTTGGAATAATTGCGCTAGTCTGTGCAGTCTGGGTAATATATGATATAATGACAAAACAGAAGCGAATGGACAATACAACAAAATTAATATGGGTTGTTGCTGCAGTGATTTTTAGCATCATAACAGCAGCAGTATACTATTTTCTTGTAAAAAAGAAATAAACATTAATTTTTTGATTTATATTTTTTTATAATTATCTCAATCTTTCTTTTAACTCAGAAACTGAATTCACAATCATTGTTGCATTCGCGCGTCTTAATTCATCAACTGTTCCAAATCCGTAAGTCACGCCTATGCTGTCAATTTTGTTTTCTTTAGCTGCATATATATCTGAATCTCTGTCTCCAACCATTACAACATTTGAAAAGTCGTTATTTTCCAACGTATCTAATATCATTTTTATCATTTTTGCCTTTGTCACATCATAACTCATTGTGTCACCGTGGATAAAATTGAAGTATGAATCAATGTTTGCATGCTTTAATACTGTTTCTGCAAATGCTTTTGGTTTTGTTGTTGCAACAAAAAGCTTTTTTCCTTCCTTGCTTAAAGTAGAAAGCATGGATGCTATTCCTTCATAAACTTTGAATTCATAGATTCCTTTTAACTTGTAAGTCTCACGGTAATATCCAACAGCTTCCATTGCCTTTTTTTCATCAAACCCATACACCCTCATAAACGAGCTTTTAAGATTTGGTCCAATAAAACTAAGAAGCGTGTCATTGTTCTTTTCTTCTATTCCAAACTTTAAAAGCGCGTATTTGACTGACTCGGTTATCCCGATGCTTTGGTCTATGATAACTCCATCAAGGTCAAAAATTATTGTGCTGTAAGACTTCATAAGAACAAAAAATAAGAATTGATATATAAAATAAATAGGTTGGTTAGATAGAGATTTAAGCGGTTTATACCTTAACACACTAAAAAGTGAGAATCTTTATAAGTAGAATAATCATTCTTTATAAAAAATTGTTTAATTGATAAAGTCGCTATTATAATTATCAAGAGGGGGAAACTATGGGTAAGTGCGGAAAGTGCAGATCCAATATTGGTTTTTTTGGCAGTACTAAGCCATGTTCAAACGCTAATTGTGATTATGAAGAGTGTATTTCTTGTTACGAATCAAAAAACAGCAATTTAAAATCCTGCAAGATATGCGGAGATTTTTTATGCCCAAAGCATTTTGAGAAAAGCAAGCATCTTTGCGAAGAAAAAGAGAAAGTAGAGGATGACGCAGAAACTGAAGAAGAGAGCCCTATTGAAAATATTGGGTATTCTATAAAGATAAGTCAGCAGGATGGAAACTTGATAGAGTTTAATGAGTTAAGTAAATTACAGGCTGAGACTTTGTACAATGATATTAAAAGAGCTTTGACATCCGGACAAATCTGGTATGAACTTGATTTGCAAAAACACTTTGGAAAAGAAGTGTATTCATTTGAAAAAATAATGCTAAACCTAAACCAGATAACAAACTTTAAAATTGAGGGGGAATGAGAATATGGAAATATGGATGATAATAGCAATCGGTGCTGCAGTGATTTACTTTGCAATCGGAGTAAGAATAGTTAGGCCAACAGAGAAAGGACTTATAGAACTTCTTGGAAAATACAATTCATTTGCAGGGCCAGGTTTTCACTGGCTTGCATTCCCATTTTATAACATGGTCAAAGTAAACATAACTGAGATGATGGTTGACGCTGACCCCCAGGAGATAATCACAAAGGACAAGCTTAACGCAACAGTTGACGCACAAGTATATTTTAAAGTAAAATCTGATGAAAACAATGTTAAAGCATCCCAGTATAATGTGTTTGACTATGAAGAGCAGATTGTACAGCTTGCAAGAACAACTTTAAGAAATATAATTGGGACAATGAGCTTGAATGACGCAAACAGCAAAAGAGATTCGATAAATCGAAATCTTATGGTAACTCTCATAAAAGAAACAAAGTCATGGGGAATTGAAGTTGTAAGAACCGAGCTTAAAGAGATTAACCCTCCGCAGGATGTTCAGGAAACAATGAACAAAGTTGTAAAAGCGGAAAACGAGAAGCAGGCTGCTATAGACTTTGCCACAGCAAACGAAACAATGGCTGACGGAGAAAGAAGAAGGGCAATCAAGATTGCAGAAGGAAACGCGAAAGCAGTAACTATTGAAGCAAGCGCAAAAGCCGAGGCAATAAAGAAAGTGAATGAAGCCGCAAAAAAATACTTTGTTGGTAACGCCCAAAAGCTTAAAGCGCTTGAGATGATGGAAACAACCATGAAAGACAACTCCAAAATAATCATAACCAACAAAGGAGTCACGCCAAACCTATTGATAGGCGACCTCTTCTCAGGAAAAGGACCTGACAGAGACGGCATAACGCTGAAAGAAACTTAGATTTTATTTTTTATTAATTATTTATTTTTTAAAAAATGACAAAAAAAATTAAAATTAGACGAGAAGAAGTTCCTAAATGGTATATAATATTCTCTCTAATTATATTTTCTTTAATTATCTTATCCGATATAGTCTACAAACTTATTGCAAATACATCTCAGATAGTTATTATGATTTCTGATGTTATTGTTGCTATCTGTTTACTCACTTTTTTTATTGTTGGAATTTTTATGATTATAAAAACTATAAGAAACAAAAGTAGTTATGCATCAATCATTTTATCCGTTTTTGGATTATGCAGTTTTATTATACCGTTTATGTTATATATTCCTTTTTTTGGAGTTAGCTCTGACATAGTAAATTTAATTGCATTCATATTCCCATTTGTGCCTTTAATGTTTTCTATCAACCTTTTAGTTAAATCAAATTTTTCAGGAGAAAAGGAGTATTCAAATCATCTTACTGATAACAAATTGGTGTTTTTAACAGTTATTTCTTTAGGGACTTATAAACTTGTTTGGTTATTTAAAAATTGGAAAGATTTAGAGGAAAATACTCGTGAGGATATTAGTGCATGGAATTATATCTGTTTTTTTATTCCAATTGTAAATTTTTTCATGTTTTATCACCAGTTTGAAAGAATAAAGTTTTATGTTAAAGAGAAGTTAATAAAAGTTGAGTGGTCACCCGGATGGATAACTTTTTGGTTTATAATATTAGCAACAATGCCTCGTTTGTCAAAAGAGTTTAATGGATTCTTAGGATTAGCAATTCTTATAGGATTAACTTTTGTAAGTATAATCCCCATGATTATAATACAGGATACATTGAATGATTTCTGGGACAAAACTCAGGCGATACTTCCAAAAAGAAGATTCTTTGACTTGACAGATGGAGAGACAGTAGCGATATTAATTGGAGTAGTGTTGTGGGTTATTATTATTCCCTCTTATTTAGATTAAAAATAGAGTGATTGAAAAATGACTATGAAAGAATGTAAGGATTATATTGAAACAGAATTATCTAAAGGTGTATCTAAATCAAAAATTGAGAAATATCTTAAAGATAAATATAGAGAAGGGTTGTGGGAAAAACAATTAGAGCAATATCCTGAACATAAGAATTTTATTGAGAGTCGTTTATTAAACAATATCTTTTTTGGATATGCCATTATATTATTTATTTTAGAGGTTATAGCGTTAATAGTTTATTTTGTTGTGACAAATCCTAAGATATGGCCGCTGATTCTTTTACCTCAAAAATGGTTGATTCCTTTACTTGTTTTAATGATTGCTATTTACTCACGAAAAGGATTTGCGTGGGTTTATATTATGTCAATATTGTATCCTTTTTTAAGAGCAGCTTTATCACATTCAATTCTAGATTTTCTAGTTATGTTACCATTTGGGATTATTGCATTTATCTTATTAAGAAGACTACACCCTGGATATAGGTGGTCTAAAATTTTTCGAAAGAAGTGGAGAACTAAAAGAGAAATGAACAAACATGAGAATGATGATTTATGAATTTTTTTTACAATGTGCAGGAGAATCAAAGAGATAGAAAAAAGCATATTATTTACCGCAGAAACCTCATTACACTCATCATATATTTTGCACTGTTCATTGTTTTTGCTATCTTCTTTTTTCGTTATGTAACTCTTGAAGGAGGAATGTTCAAAGCATACTCTCCAGGGTATGTAATTTCATTAAGTCTATGGTTTTTTATAAATTTATTATTGTTCTGGGATTCAAGAAAAATTATCCTTGCAAGTATTAATGGAAAAACAATACAAAGAGGAAAATGGTTAAGTATTTCACAACCCTACGAATTATGGATAAGCACGGATCATAATAACACATTGCCAAAAATTAGAGGACAAATTACTAAAGGATTGTTTTTTAATAAGGCAATACAAAATAAAGGTAATGATACTTATAATGTTTTTTATAATAGACCATTGGGTTCCACTTTATTTATCTGTGCATGGGCAATAGGAATGATTATAGGAGTTACAGATAATATGGAATCAACTTTTGGACTACCTATCTTCTTTTTAGCATGGCTAGTTGGATTTGGAGTAGGAATTAGGGGTTTCATAGAATCATTTCCAATTTTATCTGCCAAATTTACAGGTAAAGAAATTATGATATTGGGAAGTAATCCTGTATTCCATATTCCGTTTCAGAAAATTCAGGTTTGGATTAAGCAAGATAAAAAATGACTGCATTAGCTTTTATAACCTTAATTCAGACGATGTAAGAAAGATACCAGAATAATACGAAATTAATCATAAGAGTTGAATAAATGAAGAAAGATGAATATGTTTCGATTTGTCCAAAATGCGGAAGTATAGATGTATACAACAAAGTGAGTAAATCAGGATTTTCTATGGAAAATTGTCGCGATTGTGAATATAATAATGTTACTTTCCCAGAAATTAAGCTCTCAGACGTTGAATCATTTCGTAGAGAGTTAATCAATAAGTGAGTTCTCAAATCCCCGCAAACTTTAAATATAACACGCGTGTCTGAGTCTATAGATAGAAACAAGGTGTTTTAGAGTGGATAAAGATAAAGAAGTAAAGGAAAAGCTAATCAGGCAGTCAACTGAGGAGATGGCAGGCTTTTGCAAAAGAAAAGGTTTTGTGTTTCAAAACTCAGAGATTTACGGCTCGTTTGCAGGATTCTACGATTACGGACCGCTTGGCGTTGAACTTAACAACAACATAAAAAATTCGTACTGGAAAACTTTTGTTCAGGAAAGGGATGACGTTGTTGGAATTGACGGCGCAATATTATCGCACCCAATGGTCTGGAAAGCATCAGGCCACGTTGACAACTTTGGAGACATACTTGTAGAGTGCAAAAAGTGCCATGCAAGAGTAAGAGGAGACCACTTAATCAATGAAGTTCTTAAAATTCAGGCTGACGGACTCTCCAAGGAAGAAATTAACAAGAAAATTGAAGAGAACAATATCAAATGCCAGACTTGCGAAGGAGAGCTTGACAAAGCAGACACATTCAACCTCATGCTTTCAACAAGCGTTGGACCAGTCCAGGACAAATCATCAATATCATATCTTAGGCCTGAAACTGCGCAACTTATTTTCACAAACTACAAACTGATATACGACACTGGGCGTGTAAAGCTTCCTTTTGGAATAGCACAGATAGGAAAAGCGTTTAGAAACGAGATATCCCCAAGAAACTTTTTGTTCAGGGTAAGGGAGTTTGAACAGGCGGAGATAGAATTTTTCATTCACCCAAAAAAAATTGATGACTGCCCTTATTTTGAAGAAATAAAAGAGATGGAAGTAAACATTCACACTTCACACTCACAGAAAAACAACAACCAGCATAAAGTATACACGTTCCAAAGATTATACGACGAAAAAATAATCAAAAACAGATGGCATGCGTACTGGCTTTCACAGGTCTATAAATGGTTCCTTGATTTAGGAATTAATCCAAACAACATACGATTAAGAGAGCACCTAAGCGAAGAGCTTGCGCATTACTCAACAGCATGCTTTGATATTGAATATAAGTTTCCGTTTGGCTGGCAGGAAATACATGGCATGGCAGACAGAGGAACATTTGATTTAACACGCCACGAAGAATTTTCAAAAAAAGACCTAAAAGTGTTTGATGAAGAAACAAAAGAAAAAGTTTTAGGACACGTAATTGAACCTTCACAAGGCATAGGACGCGCACTGCTCACATTCTTATACGACGCTTACACGCATGAACCTGAAAACAAAGAAAGGGACTGGGTTGTTTTAAAACTTCATCCAAAACTTGCGCCAAACAAAGTAGCCGTGCTTCCATTAATGAAAAAAGACGGACTCTTTGAACTAGCGCATAAAATCCACAAAGACCTGCAAAAAGAGTTTGTTTCATTCTTTGACACGTCAGGCGCCATAGGAAGAAGATACGCAAGGCAGGATGAAATCGGAACCCCGTACTGCGTAACAATTGATTATGATTCAAAGGAAAAACACGACGTCACAATCAGAGACCGTGATTCAACAAAACAGGTAAGAATAAAGATAACTCACCTAAAAGACACGATAAGAAAACTAATTAACCAAGAAGTAAAATTTGAGGAATTAACATGAAAATAAACGAACTTAAGCCAAAAACCGGAAACGTTGAAATCATAGCAACAGTTGTGAATGTTGACACACCAAGGGAGTTTGACAAAGACGGGAAAAAAGGAAAAGTCGGGAAAGCAACAATTAAGGATGAAACTGGCGAATGCAAACTAACGCTTTGGAACGAGGAAACAGAAAAAATAAAATCAGGTGAACGGATAAGAATAACAAACGGCTGGGCTGATGAGTACAAAGGAGAAATGCAGGTCTCAGCAGGAAAATTCGGAAAAATAGAAGTAGTAGAGCGTGAAGAGACTTTGCAGGAAGCAATATCACAAAACAAGAAGGAAACAAAACAGGATGACAATGAAGACCTCTACTCTGTTGAAGATGAAGTTGTATTTGACGCTGATGACGATGATATTATATAATAAAGTTTTTAAATAGGACATAATTCTTAAGAATAAATGGGGGCGTAACTCAGCCTGGGAGAGTACACGGCTGAAGACCGTGCAGCTAGAAAGGTTACAAGCTTTTTAGTGCGGAATGTCGAGGATTCAAATTCCTCCGCCCTCATTTTTTATACTCTCATTATATTTTTTATATTTGTCAAAATAACTTTTGTTTCTAAAACTTATCTCGAACATCCATTTTGCAAGGTTTTTTCTTCCAGACAGGATAATTGATGAAGAAATAGTATTATTATATCCTCTTTTATCTACCAAAATTTCATCCTCAATTATATTTACATTAAATCCTTCTTCTTTTAAGAAACTGCCTACTTCAAAAACTAATTTTTTGCTTTTTACTCTTAGTGCAATTATAGGATAATATTTTGATTTCTTAGATGGTTTGTTCATTAACTTTAGAGAAAAATCTGTGTCAGCTAATCCTTTGACAAATTCTCTTGTAAAATTTTTATTATTTTTTATAACTTGAGAAATTCCAATCTGCCCTTTTCTTCCATTACTGAATCCGAGTAATGTTAGATAATTGAAAAGACCTTTTGACAGAATTCTCAAGTACATAGTATTTTGTTCTTTTGCATAATATATCTTTGGGGAAATGTTAAACAGTTTTTTAATAAGAATTGAGACATAATTTTCTAAATAATCTTTATCAGAAATTTTATTTCCTGAAATTTCAATCACATACAACTCGTTAGAAGGATAATAATTGATATATCCGTCTCCAGTTAAAATTCCGATAAACTCTGCCAGTTCACAAGACATCTCATCCGGTAATGTTAATCTTCTTTTTATATCATTATTGCTGAGCTTTATTTTGGTTAAATCAAATTTCATTTTAAATCACAACATAACTAATGTGG
>JAHFPP010000034.1 GCA_023266675.1 Candidatus Woesearchaeota archaeon | reverse complement strand
CCCCCACCATTTCCTCCTCCTCCTCCACCAGTGTTTGTTATTGCGTTAGCTCCGCTAGCAGATTTTCCGCCATTTCCACCACCACCTGATCCTCCTAATCCTGCTGCGCCAGACGCTGCATCTGTTATACCACCACCGCCACCACCTGCATATGATACATTTGATCCATTAATTGATGAGTTTAATCCATTACCTCCATTACCTCCTGAAGTTCCAGAAACACCAATTGATCCTATCCCTCCGGCTCCTCCCCCTCCTCCACCTGCATCAGGTGTGTTTCTACCACCAGTTCCGTTACCTCCATTATTCCCTTGACCACTAGTTCCATTACCTGGTAAAAATAAATCAGGGTTTGCATAAAATCCTCCTCCTCCTCCAGATCCACCGTTTAATCCTTTTGTATCAACTCCACCGCCACCGCCACCACCTTGAGATGTAATTGATCCAAAGGTAGAATTACCTCCTGATGAACCTCCTTTAGCTCCACTAGAAGAACCAGCTCCTCCGTTTCCGATAGTTACATTAATAGAATTTGTTGAATTTACAGAATAATTTGTTCCATTTCTAAATCCTCCTGCTCCGCCACCGCCACCTTGTGGCCAGTCATTATTTACTCCTCCTCCACCTCCTCCACCTGCAACTATTAGATATTCTACAGTTCCATTGAAGTTTGGCGTAAAAGTTCCGTTAGTTGTAAAAGTGTGAACTGTATAGTTTACTCCGTTAACAAGAATTGTAGTTATCGTTCCTCCCGTAGCAGTATTTGTAATATTAACTAAACCAATATGTGAATTTAATACAGTAACATTATTTGCCTGACTAAAAATATTCAATGTTCCGTTTGTTATTGCTAAGTTTGAACGTGTTAAATTTACATTAAGATTTGTTGATGTTGTTGTTGATGTGTTTGTCCACCCGGCAGCGATTGTTGCTCCATTTATTGTAGGCCATGAAGTCTGGCAATCACCGTTTAAGCAAATCTGCGGCGTATATGAAACTCTAGAACCAAAAACATTTGCAGACAAAATTAAGAAAGTTAAAACTATTATCAGCTTTCCAATATTCTGTTTTAATTTGTTTTTATTCATTTTTTGTTTTTTGTCCGCTCGTAAACTGTCCAGATTGTTTTATTTGACCGGTTGAGCAGTTTTGCTATCTCATTGTTTGTCATGTTATTTTTTTCACGTAGATATTTAATCAAGGATTCAAATACTGTTAATTTATTTGTAGAAAATAATGATAGTGGAATATTTATGTTAGAAGTTCTGAATGTAATATTTTTTGGATATTTAGTTTGAGCGTTCTTGTAAGTTGTTTGAATCGTGTTTTGGTTTCGTTTTAGAAATTTTGCAATTTCTGAGAATTTGTTAAACTTTTTTTCACGCAGATATTTTACTAAAACTTCTGTTGGAGCGAGTATCTCACTAGAAAAAACAGCAGCGTCAATAACATCAGACGGTTCTTGAAGCATATCTAAAATTTCTGTTTTTGAAAGATTATAGTTAGAACTAACATTATCTATTAATTTTTTTATAAGTTCAATCTCTGATTTCGACTCTTTTACGCTAATAATAACTAATATGTAGGAATTATATATATAAATATTTCTATTTTATTCAATTTTGTAAGAAAAATAACTAATATAAAATAAATATAATAAATAACTAATATATAATTTTAATTTTTTATAATTAGTCACTGGACATCGTTTTTTTATCTTTAGATAAACTTTCTAAAAAATCATTAAAACAACCTCTTTCAATGTTTCCACTGGACACTATCTTTGTCGTCTTTAAAATACCCCCACTGGACACTGGACTTCTTCAAGTGAGCTATATAAATCAAATCAGCTAAAACATCTTAATCGGAGAAATCCGGTGCCACTGCTTTCTGGAACAACGGACCAAACCCCTTTTGGTCCCTCTTGTTCAAAATAGAAGGAAAGCTTGTTGAAACACATCGAAAATAATATTTTCGAAAATTTCAATAAATTGAAATAAAATGCGAAAAGCAAAAGAGGCATAAAAAATGTATAAAACAAGAATAGAGAAAAATAGTGCAAGCGAAAAAGAAAACTTCGCACGTTCAGGTGTAAATAATACGCCTGAAAAAAAGTTCCGGGCAGGCGCAATATGCGCAACTGTATGGAAAAACCACGGAGTAAAAGATGGTCAGATATCTGAATATCAGACAGTCACATTTGAGCGCTCCTACAAAGACAAGGAAGGAAACTGGCAGACTACAAATTCTTTAAGAATAAATGACCTACCAAGAGCAGCAGTAGTTTTACAGGAAGCATACAAAGAAATCGTTCTTCGGGAATTCACGGATTCCGCATACGGCGAAGAATCAATAAAGATATAAATAAATGAGGTAATCACAATGGCTAAGCAAGAACTAGTATTAAAAATGAAACCAAAAAAAGAAGATATGTCAATAGAAGACCTGCCAGGTGTAGGCACAGCAACAGCTGAAAAACTGCAATCAGCAGGATTTGATAGTATGCTCGCAATAGCAGTTGCAAGTCCGGGAGAGTTAGTGGAATCCGGCGGATTAACAGAGGTAACTGCAAGAAAAGTTATTCAGGCAGCAAGACAAGCGCTTGAAATGGGATTTGAATCCGGACAAGATTTGCTTGCAAAAAGACTAAACGTAGTTAAAATTAAAACACCATCAACAGCATTAAACGATCTTCTCGGCGGAGGATTTGAAACAAACGCAATAACTGAGTGTTTTGGAGAGTTTGGTTCAGGAAAAACACAGATAGGACACACACTGGCTGTAATGGCACAAAAACAAGATGAAGACGCTTACGCGGTATATATAGATACAGAAAATACATTTCGACCAGAAAGAATTGTGCAACTAGCTGAAGGCGCAGGCATGGACGTTGAAAAAGTTTTAAAGCACATAAAAGTTGCAAAAGCATACAACTCAGATCATCAGATGTTGCTTGTTGAAAAAATTGAAGACCTCATTAAAAATGATGGACTAAAAGTAAGAGTAGTAATCATTGATTCACTAACCGCTCATTTTAGAGCAGAATTTATCGGACGAGGAACACTCTCTGAACGACAGCAAAAGATAAACAAGCACATGCACACACTTGCACGCCTTGCAGACGTACACAACCTATGCGTGTATGTAACAAACCAAGTACAGGCAGACCCAGCACAGTTCTTTGGAGACCCAACAAAGGCAGTCGGAGGGCACATCGTTGCACACGCAAGCACTTTTAGAATCTATCTTCGAAAAGGCAAGAAAGGCACAAGAGTTGCAAAACTTATCGATTCTCCAAACCTTCCTGACAACGAGTGCGGATTCATAGTTGAAACTGCAGGAATAAAAGACTTGTAAAAAAGTTTTTTAATTTTTTTCTTTAATTTTTTCATATTTTACAGACACATTTATATATCTAGTAAGATTAGTCTTACTCAGGTGATACATGTGGATATTGGAATGACTAAAATGAGCACAAAAGGACAGATAGTAATACCAACTGATATGAGAGAAGACTTTGAAGTTGGAGAAAAACTTATTGTAATAAGAAGCGATGATAAATTAATTATTAAAAAAGCAAATAAGATTAGTAAACAATTTAAAGAGGATATAGAATTTGCTAAAAGAACAGAAGCTGCTTTGAAAAGATATGATGAAGGTAAGTTCAAAGAGGTGCCTTTTGATGAATTCTTAAAAATTATTAAAAAATGTTAATTTCAAGTTTTGATGAACACTTTCAGAAATAATTCTCCAAGATAAAAGATAACTCATTTAAAGAAAAAATAGTTAAACAATTTATTAAGATTGAAAATAATCCGGAAATAGGAAAGCCAATGAGAAATTTTCGTAAAGGAACAAGAGAGGTTTATATTTCTCCTTACCGATTATCTTATTTATATTTAAAAGAAGAAAACAAGATAATCTTTCTTGATTTATACCATAAGGATTTACAATAAATTAATTGTTATTTTTTATCAGTTCTTCATCGCAAATTTAATATATACTCTCTTTAACCTTGTTTTATATCTAATAATTTAATTGGAGTGTGAATATATATGGTTATTACAAAGGAAAACACTATCATCGGATTCATAGGCACCGGTCTTATGGGTAAAAGCATGGCAGGACATCTGCTTGATGCTGGATATAAACTCGTAGTTTATAATAGGACAAAAGAAAAATCTTTGGAACTTTTAGACAAAGGAGCTGTTTGGGTGGACAGTGTTTTGGATTTGGCAAAGAGATGCAATCTTATAATAACAATTATCGGCACACCAAAAGATGTTGAGGAAGTTTATTTAGGAGAAAATGGTTTAATGGAGAATGCAAAACAAGGGTCTATCCTTGTTGACATGACAACTTCATCTCCAAAGCTTGCAGTAAAAATATATGAAGAGGCAAAAGGAAAAAATCTTAGCGCTCTTGACGCGCCAGTAACAGGCGGCGACATTGGAGCAAAAGAAGCTAGGCTTACAATAATGGTTGGAGGAGACAAAGAAACCTTTGACGAAATTCTTCCAATATTTGGCTTAATGGGAAAAAACATAGTCTATCAGGGAGAATCAGGTTTTGGTCAGCACACAAAAATCTGCAACCAGATAGCTATGGCAGTAACACTTGCAGGAGTCTGCGAATCACTCGCGTATGCCAAAAAATCCGGAGTAAACCCACAAAATGTAATCAAAGTTCTTGAAACAGGCACTGCAGGAAGCAATATATTAAAAGTACATGGTCATCGCATGCTAACATCAGATTTTGCAGCAGGGTTTTATGTTAAGCATCTGATAAAAGACTTAAAAATAGCGCTTGTCGAATCAAAAGAGTTAGGGCTTGACTTAGAAATGCTAAAGCACACGATAACACTTTATGAGCGGCTTTCTGAAAGAGGCGAAGAATACAGCGGCGTTCAGGCATTGTTCAAATTATATGTTGATTAACTTTATAATAACTTTTTTTAATTCTTTTATACTTTTTTTCGTAAACTTAATATACTAAACTTCTCTGGAAACTTATTAAGGGTGAATTTATGGACAGAAATCTTGCATTGGAATTTGTTAGAGTCACTGAAGCGGCTGCTTTAAGCTCTGCGCTTTGGATGGGTAAGGGAGATAAAATAAAAGCTGACGGCGCAGCAGTTGAAGCCATGCGTAAAACGCTTAACGACATAGCCTTTCATGGAGTAATAATAATAGGTGAAGGCGAGAAGGATGAGGCGCCAATGCTTTACAGTGGCGAAAAAGTCGGACGGCACGTGAACGACAATGAGCATGACATTGAGCTTGCAGTTGACCCGCTTGAGTGCACGTCAAACCTTGCAAACGGAAAGCCAAATTCAATTTCTGTTCTTGCAGCTGGGCCTCGCGGAAGCTTAATGAAGGCGCCAGGAACATACATGGACCAAATAGTTGTAGGTAAAGATGCAAAAGGATCAATTGACATAAAAGACTCAGTTAAAAATAATCTTTCACGAATAGCAAAAGCGCTAAAAAAAGATATCAGTGAAGTCACTGTATGCATTCTTGACAGGCCAAGACTTTCAGACATGATAAAACAGATAAGGGACAGCGGCGCAAGAATAAGACTTATTGAACACGGAACTGTGAGTGGCGCAATATCTGCAGGCATTGAAAACTCAGGAATTGACGTACTCATGGGTTACGGCGGCGCACCAGAAACAGTGATAGTTGCTGCCGCAATGAAATGCATCGGCGGCGAAGTACAGGCGATAATAAGGCCGCACAATGAAAAAACAGAAAAGGAAACAGAAGAAATGGGACTAAAAAAAGACAAAGTCTACCACACGGATGATTTAGCAAAAGGAGACAACCTGTTATTTGCAGCTACAGGAATAAGTGATGGGCATTTTCTGAAAGGAGTGGTATTCAAGCCTGACGGTGGGATAACGCACTCAATAGTCATGAGGTCAAAATCAAAAACAATCAGGTTCCTAGAAACACATCATCATTTTTTTGAAAAACCACAATACTAAAAACGGAGGAAATTGATTACTATGCACGAAAAAGAATTAGAAACCACGATTAAACACTTGGCTGTGCCAGGCAAGGGAATACTTGCAGCTGATGAAAGTCCAAAAACCGCAGGAAAAAGGCTTGCAAGCATAAACACTGAGTCCACAGCAGAAACAAGACGACAATACAGACAAATGGTTCTGGCTGCAAAAGATATGGAAAAATATATCTCAGGCGTGATTTTACACGAAGAAACGCTAAATCAGAAAACAAATGATGGAGTTTTTTTCCCAAAGCATCTGGAGTTAAAAGGAATTGTTCCAGGAATAAAAGTCGATGAAGGACTGGCGCATTTCAACAACACTGACGAGGAATGCACAAACGGGCTTGAAACACTTCCTTTAAGGCTTAAAGAGCACAAAAAACATGGGTGCAAATTTGCCAAGTGGAGAGCAGTCTACAAGATATCATCGTCAACACCAACAAAGGAAATAATAAAACGAAATTCAGAAGACCTTGCAAAATACGCAAAAGCTTGTCAGGAAGAAGGAATCGTTCCAATGGTTGAACCTGAAGTATTAATTGACGGCGAGCACAGCATAGATGATTCTGAAAGAGTCACGCATGACGTATTAAAGGAACTTTTTTCTGCGCTAAAAAAAGAAAAAGTAAATTTGAAGTACACAATACTAAAATCAAGCATGGTTATATCAGGAAAGCAGGCAAAGGACAGGGCAGGTGTTGAAGAGGTTGCAAAAAGAACATTAAAAGTGCTTAAGGCAACAGTGCCGTCAGACATTCCAAGCATAAACTTTTTATCTGGCGGACAGACGCCGCAGGAAGCAACAGCTCACCTTGACGCTATGCATAAACTTGACAAGAACCTTCCATGGTACGTGAGTTTCTCATACGCAAGAGCGCTACAAGAACCAGCTCTTAAAGCATGGCAAGGAAAAGATGAAAACATGCATAAAGCACAAAGCGCATTTGTCCATCGGGCAAAGCTTAACTCGCTTGCAACACAGGGAAAATATTCCTCGTCAATGGAATAATTGTTAAGAATTTTTTCTTAACTTTTTTATTTATATTATTTAATGCAGACTTTAAACACAATATTCTTAAATCATTCAGAATTCTTTTGTTAAATCTTTGGGCCGTTAGCTCAGCCTGGTAGAGCACTCGGCTCTTAACCGAGTTGTCGTGGGTTCGAACCCCATACGGCTCACTTCTTTATTATGGAGATGGACTTTGTGTTTTTGACAAATGTCCATTACTAATCTCCTTGTTCAACCTTAGAAAGGTTGTTCCCATACGTCTCATTTACAATTCTCTCGCCAATTGGAAGCGAGGCTAAGGACTATTTCTAAAACTGAAATAGTCCGAATTGTTTTGTTAAACCACAAGAAAATGCAAAAAAGCATTTTATGTGCATCGAAAACTTTATTTTCTTGTTTTATTATTTGTCAAGTTAACTATCTCTATAAAATTCTTAAAAATCCGTTTAGTATGACTGTTTTTCACAAAGATTTCAGGATGAAACTGCACACCATATATCTCTTTTCTTGGGTGCTTAACTGCTTCAACTCCATCTTTTGACAATGCAAGAGTTTCTAAGAATTTATTCTCTGAAACAATCCATTTGTGTGCTTCATAAACTTTGAATCTTTTTGGAAAAGACGTGAATAACCTACTTTCTGAAATCAGCTTTATTGAAATCTCGCCTTTTGTTCTTTTCTTTTGCCGTTTAAGCTTTTCACCGTATGCGAAATTTATGAGTTCGAACCCAAGACAGATTCCAAGAATTGGTTTCTTGTACTTTTTTATTAGCTTTATTTCCTCAGAATATTCTTTTTCGTGGTATTTTACCGGAAGAGGGTATCCACCTGAAAGTATTACAGCATCATAATTATCATAATCAACTTTGTTTAAACTTTTAAAATCCACAACTCTTACTTTTTTGAACTCCTTCAATATTTTCCTTATGTGCCTTGAATGGTTGTTGACAACTAGTAACTTCATTATTTACCATTTTTTCCTTAGATTAATAATATTTCTATTTTCATGATTTTTGGTTTATCTTGTCGTCTTTAAGCTTATAAAACAATAGGTTTAAATATAACTTTTTCTTAAGGTATTATTAGGGGTTCATTAATATGTAAAGTATGTAGTGGATTTCTATATATGTTCAAGAACGCATGTTTTTGACAAAAATAAATTAGGTAGTAGGTGAAATATATATGTACCAACAAAACGATAGATTTAACAGAGGAAGAAGTGGCGGCAGCGATATAGCTCCGGTAAAAGTAGGAGACGAAGTTGACGTAAAAATAGAAGCAGTCGGCGAAAAAGGAGACGGAATTGCGAAGAAAAATGGATTTGTAATTTTTGTACCTGGCGCAAAAGAAGGCACAACTGTAAAAATAAGAGTAACAAGAGTCCTTAAAAAAATGGCTTTCTCAGAAGTAATAGGTCAAGGGTCAGCAAGCTCAAACACGGGTTCAGAATCAGAAGAACAGGTAGAAGAAACCGCAGAAGAACCTGAAGAAGACTTCTCTGGTGAAGATTCAGACGATTTTGGCGAAGGAGATAAAGAAGAAGAGAAATTTGAGTAAAACAACCTTTTTAAAAAAAGCTTGACCAAAAACACGGCGAGTTATAAAAACATAACTCATCTTATTTTTTTACTTACGTTTTTATATTAACTAATTCTACTAACAATTATGAGACTATTCATAGCAGTTGACTTATCAAATGAAACACTTAATGAATTAGAACGGCTTCAAAATGAACTTATAGATGCGAATCTGGACTGCTCACGTTCAAAATCTTTTCATCTCACGCTAAAATTTCTTGGTGAAGTCAATAAGAAATCAGTTGCAACAATCGTCAAAGAACTGGAAAAAATAAAATTCAAGGAGTTTGGTCTCACGCTTGGAAATTTAGGAGTTTTTGAACATGAAGGGATGATAAAAGTATTATGGGCAGGAATTGAGAAGAGTGATGCTTTGGACGATTTATACAACGCTATCAAATGTGTCTTGCATGAATTCAAAAATGATAAAGATTTCTCACCTCATCTGACGCTTGCAAGAATAAAATCAGTTGATAACAAACAGGTGTTTATGGATAAACTTGAGAAAACAAAAGCAAACAAAATAACTTCTCAGGTAAATTCATTTGTTCTTTACAAAAGCACATTAACTCACAGCGGAGCAGTGTATGAAAAGATAAAAGAATTCTACTAATCTTTTCTGCAATTAAATATTTTATATTCTCTGTCTTTGTATCCAGTTCCGATAGTCTCAATTAATCTAAAATTATTTTCATGAAGGAATCTCTTATAAGTTTCATTTGGCCAATACCTGTCTTGAAATGTCATAACTTTTCCACTTTCTAATGTTATTTTTGCGTTAAAACTATCGCCTTCATCATATTTAAAATATTTAGGAAATATTATCTCTCTTGTAGGCATAGTTGTATCCATTATCCCTTTAACGTCTAAATCTGAAAAAATAAAACTTCCTCCGCGCTTAAGAACTCTTCTTGCTTCTTCAAATGCTTTCTTGACATCATCCAATCTATCAATATTAATAAAAACCATGCTTGCTATAACCGTATCAATACTTTCACTATTAATCATATGAAGGTTATTGGTATTTCCTGTTAAAAATTCTGCATTTTTATTATTTGAATAATTTTTCTTGCAATAATCTATCCATTCTTCTGATGTGTCAATCCCAATAGCCCTTGCCCCTAATTCAGCTAGCCTGTTTGTAAGCTCTCCAGGACCACATCCAATATCAAGAATGATTTTTCCCTGGGGGTTTCCAAGAATTCCAAGTATTGGAGAATAAAGAGTCTGCCAATGTTCTTTTGTTTTTTCTAAATACCTATCTAAAAATTCTTTATCAGTATATTCTGCAACTGTCATCTTTTATATAATTCTTGAATATTTATAAAACTTTTTAATGGTGATTATTAATAAGTCATAATACTCTTAAATTTCCGTAATCCTTTTAAATGAAACCCTATTTCTTCCTCTTACAGCCGTGCTTAAATGTCAGAAATCAATGATTTCTGAGCATGCTCAAGAACTTTGTTCTTGACAGAATGGCTCTGGAAAACCAGAGGACTTTGGGCAAATCCGTATCGGCAAGAATAATGCGGGTAAAAGATGATTCTAAATCGACTTTTACCTCAGTAAATATAGGAGGAAAAATAACATGGGAGAAGAAGAAGCAAATTTTTTAGTGCCAACAGACGCATACCTGAAATCAGGAATCCATATAGGAACAAAATTCAGGACAAAATATATGGAACAGTTCATCTACAAGACAAGAAGCGATGGATTATCGGTTCTAAACGTCCAGAAAATTGATGAAAGAATAAGGCTGTTGTCAAACTTCATGTCACAGTTCGCGCCAGAAGATGTATTAATCGTTTCTAGACGAGAAAATGGATGGAAACCAGTAAAGGTTTTTGGAAAAGTAACAGGCGTAAAGATTGTTGCAGGGAGATACCCGCCAGGAATACTAACAAACTCAAACCTGAAGAATTTCATGGAAACAAAATTCATCCTTGTAACAGATTCATGGCCAGACAGAAACGTAGTCATGGATGCTCAGAAAAAAGGAATTCCAGTAGTAGCTTTATGTGATACAAACAACCAGTCAAACTACATAGACTTAGTAGTTCCATGCAATAACAAAGGAAAAAAGAGTCTTGGATTATTGTTTTGGATTGTAGCACGGGAATACATGCTAAAACGGGGAATAATCGCGTCAGCGGAAGAATTCAAGTACACAGTTGACGATTTCTCAGACGAATAAGTTTTATATTATTTTTTTATTCTTATATTTAATTTAACTATATATTTCTAATAATAAAAAAGTATATAATACCTTGGCTTAATTGTATGTGTTATGATATTAAAAAAACCAGCAGTTCAAAAGCTTGTATCTAATTATCCCATAGGCAGATTAATCGGTTACTGGAAAATAAAGAAAGGATTCCAGAATTATACTTACATTATCTCCACTGATAAAGGAAAATATATATTAAGAATTGGCAAGAAAACAAAAAAAGAAAGCGACATTTTATTTGAAATTAACTTTCTTAGAAATATCAAAAATATACCAATTCCAAAATATATTCTTGGGATCAATAATAAATATGTCAACAAGTTTAAAGGACATAACTATGTTGTTTACAAATATATAGAAGGTAAGACTCCCAAAAGAATATCAAGCGGATTATTACGGGAAGTTGCATATTTTCTTGCTAAATTTCATACACAGTCAGAGAAACTCCCATCTTTTATTTCTATAAAGAGGTTTGCCTGGTATGATTTACCTGATAAAAAAATAAAAAAGATAACAGTCCATCTGCTGAGAAATTTGTCGGGATACAAGGATGAGATATTATACTTAAATGATGAGCTCTTGAAAAATAAGCTTTCAGGGAAGTTGCCAAAAGGCACAATACATTGTGATGTTAAAAGCGAAAATCTTCTAGTTGACTCAAATAAACTTTCAGGAGTAATTGATTTTGACAATTGCCAGATAGGACCTTATGTCCTGGATATTGGAATATCAATAATCTGGTTTTGTACTGACAAAAAAGGCTTAAACTTCAAAAAAGCAGAAAACTTCATTAAATATTATGAAAAGTATCGGACTCTTAACAGTTTTGAAAAGGCAAACATTATTCTCGCAATTAAATATGCATATCTAAGCCATGAATTCATTGATTATTACATTTATTCAAAAGGGATTATAACAAAGAAATATTTTGACTTTGGAAGAAAATATTTCCTGAATGCAGTTAAGAAGATGTAATCATTTCAACAATATCTTTATCGCATCGTACCTTTTCTTTGCCAGCTTTTTTGCGTAAGGCATCATCTTGTTAAAACTTTTGTCGGCTTTCTTTAAAATCCTGTCTCTTGTCTCATCTATTGTTAATCCTCTATTGTAATAGAAATAAACTATTTCCAAGAAATCATCAAAATGCGCAAGCGCGTCAGCAGATGCTACAATTTTGGCTTCAAGAGTCTTTGGAAGATAATTCTTGTCTGATGAATGTGTGAGTATGCAGTAGCAGACTTTTTTTATCTTGTCTTTGGGATACTTGAGTTTTGTTAAAATTTCTTCTGCATCTTTGGCGCCCCTAATGTGATGTCCTTCCTTTCCTCCCTTAAGCTTGTCAATATCATGAAGCCACGCGGCAATCTCGCATATCTCCCTGTCAGCTTTCAGTTTTTTTGCCAAGAATAAAGAATATTTAACAACATTGATTATATGGCCTTTCTTAACCCCTCTGCTCTCAGACAATTCAAGAATTATTTTCTTAACATCACTTATTGTTTTGTTCATTTTAACATCTCTCTTGCTTTTTTTAAGAATATTAAATCTCTTTTAACAATAAATCTTCCAGAATAATCACTAGGTCTGCTTTTTTCTACTAATTTTATTGCTTTGTTCAAAGTAATCCATATCAATTTAAATCCATCTGATTTCTCTTTATCTGTAAAATCTTGCTTTTTATTTATTTTATCAATTTTTCCTATAAAGCAATATGATGTTTGTTTTAGTTTAATTTTACTTCTATACTCTATAATTCTTCCAACTTCTTTCTTAATTTTAGCAGTGCATCCAGTCTCTTCCATTATCTCTCTTGATAAACCATCTTTTATACTCTCACCATGGTTTAAACCTCCGCCAGGTAATTTATAATATTCATATTTAGAAACATACAATATCGGTACTTTATTTTTATTGAAAATTATAGCTCTTGCAGCTCTTCTAATTTTATATCTAATTTTCTTGTTGTCACTTAATTTACTTTTATTTTTTATTTCGCACAAAAGCTTCATTTTATATCAACGCCTTTGTGCACTATTTCAAACTCTACTTCTTTTCCTTCTTTGATTGAGCGGTGCTTGATTAAGTGTATCTTTCTTTTTCCATTCTCCTTTATCAGTTCAATTAAGCATTTGCTTCCGTATTTTAACAGGTCACCGCCAACCATCTTAACCTTGTTTTTTATTTCAAAATCAGCATACACTTGGTTTGTTAACAATATCGGAATACTTTTCTTTCTTGCAATCTCTGAAAGATATGAAATCTGAAGGCCAAGCTCCTTGTTGGTGTTATACACGCCTTCCCCTTTCCCCATCTCAATTCTGTAAAGCATGGAAATCGAGTCAACGATTACAAGGCCGATATCTTTTGTGGAGAGTTCCCTAAGTTTTTCAAAAACATCTTTTTGCTCTTCAAAGTTTGTTGGTTTTAAGAAAATTATGTGTTTTAAAATAAGGTCATAGTCATCGTCAATCTGCTTAAAACGTTCAAAGCTAAAACCACCTTCGGTGTCTATATATATCACCTTTTTGCCTTCTTTAACGGCTTCAATTGACGCAAGAATGCAAAAAAGCGTTTTTCCACTCCCTGCAGGGCCGTAAATTGTAGTTATAACATCGCTTTCAAACCCGCCGTCAAGGAACAAATCAAGCTTAGGGGCACCGCTTGAAATCTTTTTTATTTTCATAAAAAATGAAATGCTGAAAAGAATTTATAAACCTTCCTTTATCAAAAAAGATTTATCATCTTTTATTTACACTGCTTAAATAAATTTGAGAACAAAGAGAACCTTTATTCGCAGCATCTCTTAAATCAGAACTAACCCCCCACTTCCATTGTTGATATTGAGTTATGCCTTGAATTTGTTGAGGTACTTTGGGTTCACCACTTATAATTTTAGCTTCGTAATCGTCCATATGCAAAATATAGTTTTTGCGCTCAATATTATTCTTTCCAATAAGATTAACAAGTTTTAATTCAACACCTAATTTTTCTCTTCCAGAGCGAATTAAACATTCTTCAAGAGATTCATCATCTTTTACAGAACCTGCCGGAAGTCCCCACACATCAGGCAAATTTTCATCATCATGAGGGCGCTGTACAATTAAGATTTTTGAATGATCATTATTGTAAATCACGTAAGCAATAGCGCGTTTTATTGGCTTCATATAAAACCATTATTTGTCTAATTTTAAATATCTTTTGTAAATATTCTTAACAATACCAAAAGCTTTAATATCTGTTTTATTTTTTTAAACATCAGTGTTAAAGTGGGGTGCTGATTATGAATGAGGAATCAGAAAAACTAAACGAGTCAATAAAGAAAATCAATGTTAATGTTTATAATATGCTGTCAGACAAAGGAAAAGCAATATACTTTCCAAAAAAAGGGATATTATCGCAGGGCGCTGAAGCTAAAGGTAAAGAGATAAACGCAACAGTCGGTGTCGCGCTTGAAGACGACGGTTCGCCGCTGGTGTTGTCAACAATCTCAAAAAATGTATCGCTTTCAAAAAAAGAAGTGTTTGACTACGCGCCGTCATACGGAAATCCTGAGCTTCGAAAAGTCTGGAAAGAGATGATGTTTCAAAAAAATCCAACTCTTCAGGGAAAAGATATCTCAATGCCGGTTGTTAGCGCAGCGCTTACACACGGGCTTTCAATATGCGGCTACATGTTCTGCGACAAAAATGACAAGATAATAATTCCTGACCCATACTGGGAAAATTATGATTTGTTATTTGAAAACGCATATGGCGCAAAAATACAGACATTTCCATTATTCAAGAAATCAGAATTTAACATTGAAGGAATGAGGAGTAAACTTTTATCAAGTGGCGAAAAAAAGATTCTTCTTTTAAATTTTCCAAACAATCCGACAGGCTACACACCAATGGTAGATGAAGCGCCAAAAATAATATCAGTAATTAAGGAAGCCAGCGACGCAGGAAAGAAAATTATTGTTCTTGTTGATGACGCATATTTTGGACTTGTGTACAAAGATGGAGTCTACAAGGAATCACTTTTCTCAGAGCTTTGCAGCATATCAGAAAACGTCCTCGCAGTAAAGCTTGACGGCGCTACAAAAGAGGATTAC
>JAHFPP010000033.1 GCA_023266675.1 Candidatus Woesearchaeota archaeon | reverse complement strand
CTTCTGAGATTAATTTTAATGCTGTTGTTAGTGCTGGCCAGTCACTTTTTTTCTTTTGCTCTTCTTGATGTTCACTTACGAATTTTTTAACATATAAATGACCATATGATTTTATTATAGAATATTGTGGTTTTACATTAACATCTCTTCCCTGAGTCAATATTTCTCCGTGATCAGGTTTTTCATCAACTATTATAACAGAACTTCTTGTAAATAATTCTCCTGCTTTTACAGCATCATAGACTGCATCATCCCCGGTAAGTTTTCTATTTGAAGGAGGAGTATTTGCTGCGTATTCCAATGTTGACGGATGCACATTTACCATTTTGTCAGGAAATGCTTTTAATAGCGGCTCAAGAATAAGTCTCATATAACCGCCAAGGATAATTAAGTCAATTCCAAATCCTTGTTTGTCTTCGAATCTGTGCAATTCATCAACAATCATTTGGTTGAATACTAAGCTTTTTTTCATGTACTCTGCTTCTGCTGCAGGATTGCCTTTTGCTTTTTCCCATGAACCACATAATTCAAATCCGTTTAGAATTAATCTTGGCACTCCAATTAAATGTTCTAAATTATATTCCTTTAATTTTTTTGGATCAGTTTCAGCTACCTTTGCTCCTTTTCCAGTTAGTGGGTCATATGGATTTTTATCAGAAAAAATTACGCATGGAGGTTTTACTTTATCTGCACAAGCTTCAAGATTTGTTCCGCTTCCTGAGCCAGCTCCTGCCCAATTAATATTTGTTCCTGAATATATAGGAATAATTTGTTCTTCCATTTTTTTGTATATAAATTTTATTTATAGTTTTGCTGCTGCACTCTTTGAACATCCCGCCATGCGATGTCTGTTCTGTAGTGAAGTCCGTTACCTTCAATTGTGACACATGCCATTCCCTGCATCGCATTTTGTCTTGCTTTAATTACATCTTCTCCAACACCAATAATATTAAACACACGTCCTCCATTAGTAAACATTCTGTTGTCTTTTACATTTATTCCCGCGCTTAGAAAATATGCATCTTTTGGAAATCCTTGTTTGTCAACAAAAATCTCTTTTCCTTTTGCGTAATCACCTGGGTATCCTGATGATGCTCCAACAACACATACTCTTGAAAGATTATCCTGCCTTAACTGCACTTCATTTAATGTGCCGTCAATTGCATGAGAAGCAAGCTCCATATATTGATTTTGTATTGATGGCAAAACAACCTGAGATTCAGGGTCTCCCCATCTGGAATTAAACTCCACTACACCAACTGATCCATCAGTTAATTTCATTCCACCAAAATATATTATTCCTTTATATTCTATGCCATCGTTTGATAGTCCATTGATTAATGGTTCAATTATAGTTTTAGTGATAATATCTTCAATTCCTGTTGTTACAAGTGCAGGAGAATTTGTTCCCATGCCTCCTGTATTTGGTCCGTTATCTCCATTCCATACTCGTTTATTGTCTTGTGCTGATTTAAATGTCAAATAATTTTTTCCGTCACACATAACATAGAACGAGAATTCTTCACCAACCATTCCTGCTTCAACTAAGAATCTTTTTGAAGCGTCTCCCATTTTATTAATTTCATGTAAAGCGAATTCTATGTCTTTTTCATTTCTAGCTGGTATGACTCCTTTGCCTGCATAAAGACCATCTGCTTTAAAAAAGACTGTTTCATTAGTTCTTAACAGATGAAATGCGTAGTCTATGGCAGAAGTGCTGTTTTCTCTTTCAAATGCCTCAAATTCTGGTGTTGATATTCCGTATTTGACTTGTTTTTCTCTTGACCATATTTTTCCTGATTCAATTTGCGCGGCCTCTTTTGTAGGGCCAAATACAAAGAATTCTTTTGATAATAAGTCAACTGTTCCTGCAGCAAGCGCATCATCCTGCGCAACATCAACTAATTCCGGATTTAGTTCTTTTGCTGCATTCAAAAATGAATTTGCGTCTTTGAGTGAAGTTCCGGGATATATTTGAATATCATCTAGAGTCATACCTTGATTACCTGGACTAACAACTACTTTATATCCTGATTTTTGATACATCATTGCTATCTGATGCTCTCTTGCACCAGAACCGATTACTAAAATTGGTCTTCTCATATTATTTTCACCTTCGCATCTGCGTTTTCATATAATCAACTGCGCCTTTAAAAAGAAGTACTGTTGGCTCATAATTTGCATGTAGATTGACTCCTCTTTCTTTAGCTTCATATTTATCTGGTCGTTGAGAATTTTTATGCAATCTTTCAAAGTGTGGGAAGAGTGCTAAATTATTTTTCCATGAGAATCCTGCAATATCATCAACTGAGCCGTTTGGATTGTAAACACCGTTTCTGACATGTTTGAAATATTCACTCATTGCGCCATTGGATGAATATCTAAGCGCAATCATCCCTATCTCTTTTGCTTTTGCCAGTCCTTCTTCAGTTAAGTGAAATCTACCTTCGCCGTGAGAAATTGGTGCAAATATTGGCTCTGTTGTTTTTCTTAGCTCATTTAACCAGACAGAACTGCAATCTTTATCAATGCTTAAATCCCAGTATTGTGTCTGGTGTTTTCCAACATCATTTTGCACAGTTCCAACTTCAACTGGATACAATCCTAACTTTGATGATATCTGCGCTGAGTTGCAGACTTCAATTATCGGAAAATTTTCATCATTGACTTTTTCTTCAAGTTTAGATCTTCCTTTAGGAGATTGATTTATCATATTGGCTACAAATTGTCCTGCACCAAGATGGTCTCCACCGCTAAATCCTCCTGGAAGACCAAGTCCATTATATTTGTCTAGAATTTTTGGTTTTTCAAGAATTTTTGACAGATGAATAAAATCTGTGTCTGCGCCTGCAAGATTAAAGCAGTATCCGAGTTCTTCGTGTGAATTGAATCCCCATCCTGTTGCTATAAGCACTTTTGGTCTTATTAAGTCTAATTCTTTTTTCATTTTAATTCATCCCATGATATGATTCTACCATTTCCTTTAATGAGACATCCATCAGTTCATCTCTTCCATCCTTAAAAGTGAGGCTTTCTTTTCCGTTCACAATGCCTATCCTGCTTATTTTGTTTTTGAACATCTTTTCAAATTGGTCTTTATTCTCTGCTTTTACTGTGACTAAGAATCTTCCCTCTGTAACTGAGTACATCAGTTCATCGTTATTAGTGATGGAATTGTCTTTATGGACTTTTGAAAAATCCGCTTCAATTCCTTTCATTCCTGCAACTGCTGCATCTTTAAGCGCTAGTGCTAGTCCTCCGTCTCCAATATACTGTGCAGACTGAAGAAGTCCGTTTAATTGTGCTACGTTCATTCGTTTATATGTGTCAAGAACATCTTCAGATTTTTCCCTGCTGACATTTCCTACATGGTATTCAATGCCGTCTTTTTCTGACCACATGTTGTTGAATTCAGAGCCTCCCATGTCTGCTTTTGTTTTTGCGCCAACAACATATATTAAATCTCCTTTCTGCTTTACGTCAGCAGTTACTATTTTGCTAACATCATCAATCTTAGCGATTGTTGTCATGAAAAGCATTGGGAAAACTCCTCTTTCAATCTTGTTTCCATTCTTGTCATAGACAGTTGCCTGGTTGTACATTGAATCTTTTCCTGAGATAACTGGAACTTCAAATCCTCGTATGACACTAGCCATGCCTCTGTTTGCCTCAATTAACATCTGCTGGTATTTCGGGTCGTCACTTTTCTGCCATACAAACTGGTCTGTTCCAATCATGTAATCCAGGCGTCCTCCCATTGCAATATTGTTTCCTATGCTTCGAAGAAATGAATTAATCCCCATCTGTTCTGAATCAATATAGGACTGCCTTTCTGCATGTCCATATGATAGTATTAATCCTTCGCTTGAACTTGTATCTGGAACAAATGCGCAGGCTTTTGTTGAGACGCGACCTTTTCCTTGTATGCAGTGCTGAACGCTTAAACCTTTAACTGTTGAGTCCATTCTGTCAAGGTGTGGTGCAACAGAGCCAAGATTTGACCGCGCTATCATTTCTTTGAAAGTTTTTAATGTATAGTTTTTTGACCTTCTTGCTTTTTTTAAGCTTAAATCCAAACCGTCGTTTATAGTTTTAATTTCTGCATCAGACATCCTGTATTCTGCTGGTTTCAATTCTCTTTTTGGAAAGCCGTGATGTATAAAATCCATGTCCAGATTAACAACTGTGTCTCCTTTGTATGATATTTCTGCTCTTCCTGAATCTGTAAATATCCCTACATCTGAAAATTCAACATCATGTTTTTTGAGTATTTTTTCTATTTTTTTTCTATGTTTTTTGTCAATAGCAATTGCCATTCTTTCCTGCGATTCATTAAGAAGTGCTTCAGTTGCTGTCATACCTGGATACTTAAACAGTAATTTGTCAAGATTCATTTCAAGGCCGCCTGTCTCTTCAGCCATTTCAAGTGATGCGCATGCAACGCCGCCTGCGCCAAGGTCGGTCACGAACTTGATATATCCTTTATCCCTTAATTCTAAAAGCGCTTCACTGAGTTTTCTTTGAGTGTATGGGTCTCCAATCTGAACAGCTGTTGCAGGGCTGTTTGATGTTAATCCTTCTGATGAAAATGTTGCGCCATGAATGCCGTCCATTCCTGCGCGTCCGCCTATTATGTATAATTTGTCCCCGACATCAATGTGTTTTTTGTAGGATTCGATTCCATTAACAGTTTTTGGCATTCTGCCAACGCTTCCTACTACAACAGTTGGTTTTCCATTGTTTCTTTCATTATAATTAAAATCTGCAAGTAAGATAGGAATGCCCATTTGGTTTCCGCCGTCTTCTACTCCTTTTGAAGTTCCTGTCTGTATTTGAAGAGGATTTAATATAAGTCCAGATAATGTTCCGTCACTCGACTTGCTTTTGTAAAATGATTGATTATTGTTCTGAAGTCCGACAAAATTTGACCAAAAATTTAAGATGACCTCAGCTCCCATTCCTGTTCCCATTGGGTCACGGTTGACGCCAACTATTCCTGTTATTGCGCCTCCGTATGGATCAAGCGCAGACGGGCTGTTGTGGGTTTCGTTTTTGATGCATATATTCCATTTTTCGTTGAATGAGAAAACTCCTGAATTGTCTTTGAATATTGAAACTCCAAGGTGAGGTTTTTTTGCTAAAACTTCAAGTGTTGGATTTTTTATGTAGTGTGAGAATATTCCTTCTTTGCTTTCAGGTACTGATGCGTTGAATAATGAATGTCTGCAGTGTTCGCTCCACATCTGCGCCAATACTTCAAGTTCAGTATCAGTAATCTTTCCTTTTTTTCTTCCGATTTTTGTGTTTAATTTACTTTCAGAATATGCCTGTATAGCATGCATATAATCAAGGCCATAATTTTTGTTGACAAGTGCAAGTGTGCCTCCTCTAATTTTGTCAGTTTCTTCAGTAGTCAGTCCTTTTACAAATTTAAGGTTTAATGTTCCAAGCCTGCCTGTTTTTTCAAGCTCTGCTTCATCCATTTGAGAAAGATTTAACCAGAAATAATCAGGCCTGTTGCCCAAGAGTACAGGATGGATTTTTTTTTCAAATCCGTTGTTATCCAAAAATTCGTTTCTTGATAATATTGTTACGTCATTTATTTGTGGATTTGAATAAACTCTTTTTAACTGCTCAATATCTATACCGCTTAAATCTCCTTTTATGTAATATACATCAGAACTGTATGCCTGCAATTTAAGTTTTTTTGGCAAAGATCTCTGCAGCACTCTTGCGGGATTGTCTGTTACTCCTGGTTTTTTGTCAACTTTTATGGCAAAATCCCAATCTGCTGCTTCAATTTCTTTATCTATCAGTGCTTTTTCAGTAAAATCGTGATGTACTAAAGAAGCAACATCTGACAGTCTTTTTTCAAGTTTCTTATTTCCAGTAACAGTATAAAGTGCAGTTTTTTTTACTGCAGGAGCATTAATACCAAGCTGCATTAGTTTATGCTCTAAATCAGAAATTACTGTCTTTGAACTTGGTAAAGGTTTACCTACAACTTCTATTGTGTGCAATTGAATAATTAACCCCTCGAAATAATGAATTAGTCTCTCAAAGAAACAGCTTAATTATAAAGGTTACTATTTTAGAGTGGAGTCAAAATAGAATTTGATAAAGATAAAAGAAATAATGGAAAAAAATATTAAAAAATTATCTATGCAAGAAACATCTTTCTCCTCCTTCTGTTGAGCCAGGCTTCCTTGTAATAAGCATTACCAAATTATACTGATTTGCTTTTTCAAGAACAGCATCATCCATTAGCGAACCCTTAGGGTATACTATTCCTCTCACTCCGCTTTCTTTCGCAAGTTCAACAACATCTGTTGCAGGCATAAATGCGTCTGATGCCATAAAAGTTCCCTCGTACCCATATCCTCTTTTTGAAAGTTTGATTGCATCTTCTGCTGCATCAATTCTGCTTCTTTGACCAGAGCCTATTCCATATACAGTGTCTTCTACTCCGATTAGTACTGCGTTTGATCGTGTATACGCAGTAGCTTGCCATAAAAATAATGCTGTATAAAGGTCGCTAATTGTTGGCTTTGTAGCAGATATACAATCTAGGTCATCTATGGTTTTTGTTTTAGGGCTAAACCTATTCTCAACAAGAAGTCCTCCATCGGTTCTTTTGTAAGTTATTCCATTGTTAATTATTGGATTTGACATATTTTCTATCTGAACAACTCTTAAATCTTTCCTGCCTTTAAGTATTTCTTTGACTTCATCACTGTAACCTGGTGCGACTAATACTTCTGTGTTTCTAAGTTTTCCTTGTTCAACAATTACCCTTGCTATGTTAGGTGTTGGCTCATATGATAATACCACAACTCCACCAAAATTGCTTAAATCGTCAGCATAAAATGCCCTGTTATATGTTTCAAAAGGATTTGTTCCTCTTGCAACTCCGCTTAGCATCTCATGCTTGACAATTGCAGCAACTAATTTTCCTTCTGAGATATCATAACAGGATTTTGCAAATTGAAGACCTAAATCCAAATCCCCAATATTGATGAATCCAAGTCCTTTCCCTTCTTGTATAACTTCCATAGTTGCAGTTGAAGGACCGCTTGCTCCAATCTCCTTGTAAAACGCTGCAGGAGCCCCTGGATTTTGACCATATCTTAATGATAGGTTTTTATTGAAGATAGTGGAACTGCCTACAACACTATCTCTTACTGCTGTTTCAACTTCTCTTCTCTTTTTTCCTCTTAGTCCTAAAATATCAAGACTTTCTGAAAGTCTTGATGCTAATTCATCCAAATTGACAACTCCTAATCTGTCTGGAAAATTTTCAACAACTGGAGTCCTATATTGTGCTCTTTCTTCTTGAATAGGTTTGGCTGCCATTTTCATCTTCCTCCTACTAAGACAGGATTATCCTCATGTATTGTTTTATAAGCTGCTTCTACAACTTCTGCATTAATTCCACGTGTAAATTTGTACAATGATTCATGATATCTGAATAAATCTTCTACACAATTTTTCATCGCTTCCACTCTTGACTCAAGGCTTATTCTACCATTAAAATCTCTTAAGTCATTTGCAAATCTCACATAATCAGAAGGCCTTGTAGCAACAGCAGTTGTCAAAAGACCTTTATCTGAAGTATGTACCGCTGTTGGTCCACCTACATCTATATTCTGCCTTATAATCTCAAAAGCAGAAACTAGTTCACCATTCATTTCATGCCAGGTGCCTAATGGGTATTTAGCAACTGCAACATCAAGTGTATAAAAGTTTGCAAGAACCATATCAATTGACGGAATTCCACGTTCAATCATAAACTGTGCATCGCTTTTTGTAAAAGGATGTGCAAGCATTCCTACATAAAGTTTAGGGTGCATTGATTTTACAAGTCCAGTTGACATCTCTGGCCATTTAGTATAATCACCAACTTCAACAACTTTGTATCCTGCTTTTTGAAGAAGTTTTGCAGTTCCGCCTGTTGATATAACAACTGCGTTAGGATTTTCTCTAGATAATACTCCTATTAAACCATCTTCAGGCAGTCCATCTATTTCTCTTATAACTTTTCCATCTTTATCCTTTTCTACGTTGCTTACCAAACCTAACTTGTCTGTTGCTGTAGCAAAAATGTGATTAACTTGTACAAATTTACCAATTTCCTTGACATACTCGATTTCTGCCATTTTTAATTCCCCCTTCACCACTTTTTGTTGAAAATAATTAATATTGTAAAAAATTGGAACGTTTTATTTAAAGATTACTATTTTTAAGTAGAAACTAATATAATATTTTTTCTTTTTCTTCTTTAGAAAGTCTTTCGCATGCGTATCGAAGTGCTGTTCTTGGCATGTTTTTATTTTTTAATAAGAATTCAATTACTTCTTTTTTATAATTTTTTGACGCGTCTTTTAGTGCCCAGCCGTATCCCTTCTGCACAAGGTCGTCACTCTCATTAATCAATAATTTTGATGTTTTAAAAATTGTTGGTAAAAACTTTTTTTCTATAGAAAGTTTGATATAGCAAACAGCTGATGCCCGTTTCTTCCAACGATTTTTTGATTTAACCCATGTTAGTGTTTCATTTGTTAGAATTGGATATTTTCTGATTATTTCACCAATTATTCCTGCACATAATATATCGCAGTGAGCCCAGTTGGTAACATATTTATCAATCCATTTTTCAAAGATGTAGAAATCTTTTTTTTCTAAATTTTTCACTAGTTTTTTTAAAATTTGATTGATAATTATTCCGTATTCAAAACAAGAAACTGATTTACCGCCTATTTTCTCCTGCCATAAAGCTTCGCATAAAGTTATCCAATCTTCTTTAGAAAACTTGTTTTTGTTTTCTGAATAAAATATTAATGCTATTTTTCTAACTTTTCCTGTACGGACACCAAGTGGATTTACTTCTTCTTTAAAAAAGCGAATAGCACCATCTTTATATTTCAAGTCGATGTTTCTTCCTAATTCATTCTCAAGTTCTTTGATGTATTTTCTCATTTTAATAATTCGATTTTTATAAGAATTTATAATAACTTATTTTTGTTTTTTATAAAGTTATATGTGGATGTTATAAACAAAAGCTTTTTAATAGATATAGACATTAATTATATTATGAAAGTTGAGATTCCAAATATCAAGCTAAACAACGACGTTGAAATGCCAGTTATTGGCCTTGGCACATGGCAGCTTACAGGTAAAACTTGTGAAAGAGCTGTCAGAGACGCAATTCTGCTTGGATACACTCACATTGACACTGCAGACTTCTACGGCAATCATAAAGAGATTGCAAAAGCGATTCATGGGACTGACAGAAAAAAACTTTTCATAACAACAAAAGTCTGGTATGATAATTTAAAATATGATAATGTGCTCTCTTCATGCAAGCGTGCGCTTGAAGAACTTGAAACGAACTATATCGACTTATATTTAATACACTGGCCTAACAAAAGCATTCATTTCAAGGAAACTTTTGAAGCGCTAAAAAAACTTTATGACGAAGGAAAAGTCAGGGCGATTGGTGTATCAAACTTCACAGTTGGACATCTTGAAGAAGCAAAAAGAGTATGCAGTATTCCAATAAGTGTTAATCAGGTTGAGTTTCATCCATACCTTAACCAAAAAGAACTTTTGAGTTATTGCAAGAAGAATGGCATAGTCGTTACAGCTTATTCTCCTCTTTCAAGAGGAAAAGTTAATGATGACAAAACAATAATTGACGTGGCAAAAAAATACAATAAGACCCCAGGGCAGACAACGCTTAGATGGATGATTGACAAAAATATTATTGTAATACCAAAAGCTAGCAGTTTTGAACATCTAAAAGAAAACCTTAATGTTTTTGATTTCAAGCTAAAAAAAGAAGACGCTGCATTAATTGACGGGTTAAACAAGAATTCAAGGATGATAAATCCTGATTTTGCAGAGTTCTTTTTGTCAATAGGATACAATATAAAAAAAGTTTTTAAGAAATGATAGTATTGTTATTCTAAGTTTTCTACAAAAGGTTTATATTTCATAATCATTCTTTATTTTTTCATGAATAAAAAAGAGGTTCTTAAAAAAACAAAAGAGCATATTAAGAATAAATTATCCGGTGAAGGCTCTGGCCATGATTGGTGGCATGTTTATCGCGTTTGGAAAAATGCTGTTTATATTGGGAAAAAAGAAGGCGCTGATTTATTTGTAGTTTCACTTGCAGCTCTTCTCCATGATATATCCGACTGGAAGTTTAATGATGGCGATGATGATGTTGGTCCAAGGCTTGCGAGAGAATGGCTAATAAAGATGAGAGTTGATGAGAAAATAATTTCTCATGTTTGCAAAATAACCAAAGAAGTTTCATTTAAGGGAAGCTGCGTAAAAACGAAAATGAGCAGCAAGGAAGGAATGGTTGTTCAGGATGCGGACAGGCTTGATGCTATCGGAGCAATTGGCGTAGCAAGAACATTTGCATATGGCGGACATAAAAATAGGGAAATTTATAATCCAAACATCAAACCTGAAGTACATAATTCATTTGAAGAATACAAAAAAAACAGCGGTCCTACAATAAATCATTTTTATGAAAAACTTCTTTTGTTAAAAGATATGATGAATACAAAAACTGCAAAGAAAATTGCAAAAGAAAGGCATAAGTTTATGCTTGAATTTCTAAACAGATTCTATAAAGAATGGAAAGGAAAGGATTTTTAGTTAAAGTCCCAATTTATGTCTGTACTACCGCACTTTTGACATTTACATGTTGATAACAAATCCTTTTTTGTTTCTCCAAGAAAATTATAATGTTCTACCCCTTTTTCAAGAAAAAGTTTTTTGAGCTCATTTTCCATGAGAACGTTATCGATTGAAACGTTTGATTTGAAGTATAAAGGCGATAATCCTACTGTGTTCTTGCATTTATTGCATGATTTTGGCATTAGTGCAAGCATTTCATCAGGAATTGATTTTTTGTCTGCAATGATGATTTCAATTTTTGGTATTAAAACCTGTCCTGGAAGAGAGATGCTGTTTTTTCCCATCCAATTTATTAGAGTATCTGAGAAAATCTTTTTTCTGTAATCGTTGAAACTATTTGATAAGTTAGTTTCAGCTATTAGTTCGTCAAAGGTTTTTTTAGGATTTTTGTGAGTTACTGCCTCAAAGAATTTCTCTGCAACTTTCTGGTCAGTTATTTCGTAGACAAATCCTTCTTTTACCTTAAAGTCAAACTCTTTTGAACGGTGAGGTAAAGGTGTGAATCCCTTTTCTTTTAATTCCTGCAAAATTTCTTTTGATACTTTGCTAGTCTGAACTATAAGTTTTTCTGACAGAAAAAAATAATTATCACCTTCTGCTTTTAAAAATGATTCAAGTATCTCTGCAAAATCTACATTTGATTCCATAAGGAGTATTTCTTTTGGATGTATTATATTAATTTAATGATTTAGAGAAAATAAAATTATAAAAAAATAAAAGATTAAAAAGATTTAGTCGTTCTCGACTCTTGGCGCAAGGATGAATGCTATTTGGACTTTGTTCATTGCCTTGAATTCAAGCTTTAGCGGGTAGTCTTTTGAGAACTGTATTGTTACGTCGTCAGATATCTTTGCGCCCTGTATCATCTTCTTCAGGTATTCAATTGAGTACTTTGCTTTAACTTGACCTGCTGCTTCAGAGAGTATTTTTGTCTGTTCATCCTCGCTTATCTCAATTTTTGCCTTTGAAAGGTCTCCTTCTGCTGAAATCATGAATTTTGATTTCTCAGCAATGAAACTTACAGATTCTGCAACTATGTCAACATCTTCTATTGCGTCAACAAGCATTGATGACTGCATCTGGATTGTCACGGGAAACTTCAAATCAGGAATTTTTTGCGAGTTTTCTTCAAGCTCAATTATTGGAAGAAAGAACGTTCTTGTTGTTACACCTTTAAGTAATATTTTTAGTTTATTTTCCTCAAGTTCAAGTGATATCATATCTGACGGCTTTGACCTTTTTAAAACCTGTTTTAAACTTGTTAAGTTTATTGCTATCTCGGTTTCTTTTTCAACTTTGTATTCAACAAAGCTTGAAGATAAAAGTTTGAATATTACCATTGCAACATTTGCAGGATCCATTGCTATTAATTCAACTGCATTTTTTCGCACAAGAAACCTTGCTTCGTTCACAAGGTCTGATATTATACTTACGCTTTCCTTTAGGTATTTTGGCTCTGCAAGTGTGAGTTTCATCGTGTTTTTATCCTCTAAATTTTCCCTTGATTTTGTTGTCATATATAATCCCCCATATCTTTAATGCTCGTTTTAAGTTACATATATAAAAATCTGACGTTTTTTGTGTTTTTTAAAGTTATCTGTTTATTTTATCCTTTTTCTGTGAGGCATCAGTTTATGCAGTAATTTATGCCTTAGTTTTTTAGATTCTGCATCTGTTTTTTCTGGCTCTTGCGCTTTCTCCGGTTCTTTTGCTGCTTGAGAAATGGTTTTTGCTTTGTTGTATGCTTCCAAAACCCTCTCCCTGTTCCATCCTTTATCAAGTAGTTTTTGCTTTACAATTTCCGCGCTTACTCCATGCTCTCTTGCTTTTTCAAAAAATGAATCCAGTATTTTGGAATATCTTTCCTCATTTATTATTGATTTTACAATTGTATGCTTGTGTTTTTCCACTATAAAGAATATTATTCCTGAGGAAATCAATATTGATAAGATTATGAAAATAGAAGTATATGATTTATTTTTTTGAAATAAATTATTTTTTAATGAGGTATTTTTAACGAACATTGTTTCGTTTTTATTTTCTTCTGATTCTGGTTTAATTATTATGTTTTGTGGCAATGAAACATTTGGTGTTTTTTCGTCTTCTGTATTTTTTTGATGAATTGATTGATTGGTTTGGATTGTGGATATCTTAAAAAAACTGAATCCTGGTGTTTCTGCTTCCATGTAAACATATGTTTGGTCTTCGTTTGTTACTTTTGTTAAGAGTTCATCCCACTGTTTTGTGAATCTGAACAGTCTAACGTTATTTTTATCAATATTATTTTGTGTAATCCAGGTTTTTTCTATCTTGAACTTCAGATTTGCCTGCTTGACTTTGTCTTTATCTGATGACATCTTTATTTCTATGTATTTGAAAACTTTCTCTGATTCTTTTGGTGAAGATGTTCCTTCAGGAAGCGTGTCTATTTTTGAAAAAGTGAATTTAATGTTTTGAATGTTCTCAGCAACATTTACTTCTGCCTCGTAAAGTCCTGTTGCTGAGTTATCAATGCTTACACTTGTTGGTGTGTCAGACTTTAATTCTGGAAGTGTTGATGATATGCTGGAAAGTTCGCTTGCTGACCCTGTAGCTGCACCGCTACTTCCTCCAGGAGAGCCTCCACTACTCCCGCCACTGGTACATGATGCTGTTTCAGGTATTGGATTTGTAGTTGTTCCATTAAGTATGTAACAAATTCTAGTGTTTGTTCTTGATTTGCTTCCTGAAACACATGCGCTAAAAGAGCCAAGAATATCATAATCATTTGAGCAGTCCAAAGGAGTAGTTAAGTTAAGTACTGCAGTTATTGCGCTCAAGTTTTCATTTCCATGACTGTCTGTCTCTGTTAATACATAAAAATAAGTTAAGTTTTTTTCTTTACTTGAATTGTCAGTGTAATTAAGTAACGTTGTGTTTGATAATATTTTTAGAGAAATATTTAGCGGCAACGTGAATATATTGCTATTTGTTTTGTACAGATTATATGAGAATTGTTCAACTTGCGTATCGTTATTCCACATTAAAAATATTCCCCCGTCACTTCCAAAACTTATTGTCAGATTTGTTTTTGTATCATTTATTATTGGTGCAATTGTATCTGAAACATTTATCGTTATGATTGAACTGTTTCTATTATTTGAGTAATCAGTGATTGTTAAGTTTAATGAGTACATGCCTATGTTTAGGTATGAATTGTTTACGATTACGCCAGTAGTTTGGTTTATTGTGAAAATACTTGAATTAATAGAATAAGTTGCTAGTGAAGGATAATTGTCTGTTCCATTGACATCATAATAAAAATTGTTTCCAAACTCCACATAATGAATTATTGAAAGATTCGTAAAATGTGGAAGTATTGTATCATTTACAAAAATAGTAAAAGATTGATTTGAAATATGGTTTCTTGTGTCGTTTATAAAAATAGTTAACGGAAAATTGCCTAATTCAAGAAAGGATATATTAGTTATCATACCTGTTGATTGGTTAATAGTGAAATTTGTAGAATTATTTATTGTGTAAACAATGCTGCTAGTTATTCTTCCGTTCTGGTCAGTTGCGTTTATGTCATAGTAAAAATTTGAATTGTATTCTAAATATTGATTTTGAACTGCTTCTGAAAAATTTGGATTAAGCGTGTCTGCCACAATTATAGTAAATGTTGTACTGTTAACGTTTACTGTGTCAGTGACGTTAAGCTGCATGCTGTAATTTCCTAAAGAAAGAAGAGAAGTATTAGTGATTACACCAGATGAAGAATTTATGTTAAAATTCGAGTTGTTAATACTGTAAATCATGTTTATATTATTTGTTCCTGTTGCGTTTATATCATAATTTAATGGATAATAGTATTCTAAGTTTAACGTGTTGTTAGTTATAAAATAAGGAGGAGTTGTAGTTGTATTAACTATTATAAGTACTCTGTCTTCACTGACAACATTATTTGTTGTGTTTGTAATCAATTTTATTGTATAAGTTGCATTTGGAAGAGTTAATGAATTAAAATTGGCATATAAATTTCCATTTGCCACACTTTGGTTTGAAATTGATATAAGAAAAAATGTTGAAGGTTCAGTTCCAACTCCATAATATAATGAATAATTTGTAAAAGATGAAGCAGACGCGCTTCCGCTGATATTGAAAGTTGTTCTTGAATAGTCTATTGCGTCAAGCGTTGCTACTGGTGGTTTTTCTGTAAGTGTTATTACTGCTGTCGCATTGACTCGTCCATACCCTTGAGTGTTATGGTCGTATCCAAGATTAACTGCTGTATTTTTTAACGCGTTTTTTATTTCCTGAGGCGTCCATGTCGGATTTTTCTGCTTGATTAATGCTATTAATCCTGCAACATGTGGTGTTGCCATTGATGTACCTGATATTGAAACGTGCATTGAATCAATGCATCTGCTATCACTCCATGCATTTGCCCATTCTGCTGCACAAATGCTTACACCAGGCGCAGTAATATCTGGTTTTATTATTTTTTTACTTCCCCATGTAACAGGTCCTCTGGAGCTGAAATCAGCCATCTCATTTGCATATGAAGAATTTTTGTATACAGTAATGTTAATCCATACAGTTCCGTTTGATAATAAATTTAGAAGATATGTTCCATTTTCCTGCGATATTGAAATTCCAGGTATTGCTGAATAATTTAGAAGCACCCCACTAAAA
>JAHFPP010000032.1 GCA_023266675.1 Candidatus Woesearchaeota archaeon | reverse complement strand
AAAATGACAGGTTTATTAATCGGACTTAAAACGGGCTCAAAGACAGTTAATGATGTTTTGCCTACGTTGGACAGATTAAAAGAAGGTTATCCGTTAATAGCAGAAGAATATGAAAAAAAATATAATGCAGCTTTAAGTATAAGAAAATAAGTTGCTTAAAAATATTGTGAAACCTGATTTTTACAGGTTGTCCCAATGCAAACGGGGCGGTTGTTTGCACATTGAACCTCACAATGACACATTAAATAGTTTTTTTTGGTTGGTTTAGTTTTAGTTTTGGTTTGCGGAGTGGTTAACCGCTTGGATGGGCAAAGGGATTTATTTCTCTTTTTCCTTTTCTTTTTTTTCTTTTCTCTGACCTATAATAATGTAAGACAGAAAGTTTACAACTTGAGTCGACCACCGAAAAGGGTCAGGGTTAATCCACTCCTGCCTTATATTTTGGTATGTTATATTTTTGTTCAGGCTGAAAGTATTTTCTTTTTTTTGTTTTGTCTGACCTATAATAATATGAAAAGAAAACAAGATATATAAAAATTCTAAATTTAGAAATTTTCTTTTTTTTCTTTTCTCTGACCTATAATAATATAAACAAACTAAAAACCACAACATTATGAAAACTATCAAAACAATTAAATTCGGTAAAATTTTAGAAACAACTTTGTTTAAACTTTTTAATTTATTAATTCTTGCAGTTCCATATTCAGAATTTATAAAAGAAGATGGAATTTTACAATTTGATAAAACAAATAGAGATTCCAATAGTAGTCATATTAAAAAAATGTCTATTAGTTTGCAGCTTTTGGGTTTATTGCGTTGTCCTGTTGTTACATTTGATATAAAAACAAATAAATATATTATTTTAGATGGGCAACATCTTTTTAAAGGTAGTAGAGAAACAAAACAATCTGAAATTTATTGTATTGTATATAATGGTAAGGACAAGTCTGCAGCAATGCGAACATTAAATAATACACAAAAACCGTGGGCTTTATTAGAGTATGTTAAACAAAGCGTAAAAGAGGGTAAAAAAGACTATATAATATTAGCAGAAGCATTGAAAGGCAAAATAGTAACCAGTAGTGTTTTGCCAATGATTTTCAGTTTAAAAAGCAGAAAAGATGTAAGCGCAGATATTAAAAGTGGCGAATTTAAAATTGTGAATAAAAAAGCAAATGAAACAATTAATGCAATAAAAAATTGTTATTCATCTAATAATACACTTCCAAAAACACGTCAATATCAAGAAAAACTTGTATTGTTAATATTAAACACTGAAAAATTTAGTATTGGTTTATTTATTGCAAATCTTTGTAGGGCAACTGTTGAAGATTTAGGTAACGATGAAAGTGGTATTGCAAATCAATTAAAAGCCATCTACGAAGGCACTTATTTAAGAGTAGCCGCTTAAATATAAAGGGAGAATTTTAAACCTCTCCCTTTCTTTTTTTTCTTTTATTTGACCTATAAGTATATAACTAAAAACAACTTATCGAAAATGAAAAACCTACAAAAAAGTAAGCAAGAACTTTCTGATATAGCAAATAAAGCATGGGCAACAAGACGAAAAAACTCAGAAATAGTTTTACGGTCTAAAGATATTGAAATTGAAAAACGCAAAAAAGAACTTTCTGACAGAGCAAATAAGGCTTGGATAACAAGAAAGAAAAATGCAGAAGCAAATTTTAAATTTAAAAATACTGAAGGAAAAGAGAAAGATAGAATAAGAGATAAAAAAACATTTTCTTATTTAGATTCAGGAATTATAGAAGGTTTTTTATTTTTTATGCCCAGCCAAACTTGTGATGATGTTTTTAGAATAAATAGATTAATTCCAAACAATAATTTTACATTTCTTGGCAACGAAAATTGTCCAAAAGCAATAAATGAAATTAAAAGAAAAACAAAAGAGTTTAATTTAAAATTGCACCTTTACCCTTATTCTGTTAGAGAACATCTTAATTATTTGGATTCAGATTCACTTGCTCATGCTGATTTTGATATGTGTGAAACATTTTCAATATATAAAGGCTTAGTGTCAAAAACTGTTGAAAAAAATCTTGTAAAGAAAAAAGGAATTATATCTATGACATTCGCAACAAGAGACAAAAATATTAATACAATTGCTACTAAAATTTTAGGTGGCGCAAAAGTAGAGCAACTTAAAAATGACCATAAAAGTTTAGTTTTCTCAACTCTTTTAAAATTTTTACAAGATTTATGTTTAGATGGAAGATATGCAATATATTCTATGCCTGAAGTATATACTGACAATAAAGATAAAAAAGGCAATCAAATGATATTTGCACAACTTCAAAGGATAAAAGACTAAAAGGGAAATCTCCCTTTTTAGTTTTTATAAGTTAATTTTATATTTATAGAAAATTTTTTATATCTTTGTTAGATAAATTAACAATTATCTAACAAAGAACTATGAAAAAAGAATCTAACAGACAAAAAGCAGAAACGTATGTGTCTATGCTCTCTCCCTTTAAAAAAACAATTGGTCTAACTATTCTATCAGGAGTAGAACCGCATAATGTAGCTAAGTTATTGGCAAAGAAAAATAAAAAACCAGTTGCTACTTATCAGGCTTTTGTTACTATGGTAGTTAATGGATTGAATGAAATTACAGGTGGCAAAGTAAAGGGGCTTGGAGCAGGTATAAGAGCAGCAAAGACAAAAGCAAAAAATGTAAAATGATATAATTTGAAACTTTTTTATCTAATTATCGTATAATAAAATAAATAATCTAAAACTTAAAAATATGTGTGGATTTGGTAACGAAAAATCTTTAATGTTAGATGAGTATATTGATATACTCTCCCCATTTAAACAAGAGGTAACAATTAATCTTGTTAAAGGACGAAAACCTGAAGTATTAGCAAAGAAGTATGCTAAGAAAAACGGAATGAGTCTTCGTGTTGCTCGTGCCCATGTCAGCAGGGCAGTTATTGGGCTAAAAAGTTTAGCAGGTAATGATAAAGAATTTTTTGATGATTTATTGCCATTTGAAGTATTAGATGTTGAGAAGTTCAAAAAAAATATTGGCTTTGTAACAAAATAAATAATTTACTTTAAGATGAAAAGAAAGGGCGGGCCAAATCTCTCCCTTTCTTTTTTTTGTTTTGTCTGACCTATAAAGATATAACCAAACAAATCAAGATATGAAATTTTTAACTGCAGAACTTAAAAAGAAATACATGGAAGACTTCAATATGAATGTTCTCCCTTGTATAAATGATTATTGGGCAATTGATTCAGGCTTAAAAGAAATATTAATTAATATCAATAAGAATCAAAATGTACAAACTTTATTTTCAAAAAGAGGCGTTCTTCGTGGAGATGAACAAAGTTATATATACTTTGCTATTACAAAAGAAGTTAATCAAAAATTAATACAAAGATTCGCAAGTTTAAATAAAAAGAAATATGATGAATTATTTTTTCTTATAAATCCTCCTACGATATTTGAGAGTGAATTTGAAGAGGCAGGGTATGATGAACAAACAAATTCGTTATCTTGTTTATCAAATAAAGAACATTTTAATATTAGTGTTTTTACATTAACAATTTTTGATTATGATTTAAAAAAACATATTGGATTTTTAAATGATGTAAATAATTTACTTTCAAGTTTGTAAATTCTTTTTTTTGTTTTCTTTGACCTATAATAATATACCAAAACAAACGAACCATGCAACCAAAAAATATTTACGAACTACAAGATGCAGTTGAAAATAAAGATATTGTTTCAGCCAAAACAAAAGAAGGACAACTTTATAGACTTTTCGTTGCAACCAATGAGCGTTTATGTTATTTTCCAAAGGGCAAAAGTCGTGTTGGTTATGTTGTGGGCGAAGGTTTATTTTCAGACTTTAAAACTTTTCAAGGAAAACCTGAGCCAAAAACAGCAGAAGCTAAATTGAAATCACAATATAATGAAATTGCCAAATATAAAAAACTTGCAAGTTTGGCAACATTTACAAATAGTTTTATTGAGGACTGTAAGAAATTGCCTGACTTTGAAACTTGGGTAAAAGATTTAAAAAAAGATGAATACGATTCAACTCGTGAACCTCGTCCTAAAAGTTTATATGACTTGCACATTACCACAGGAAACAAAATTGATGGCAAAGTGGTATCAATTGAGCGCATAGGCAAACAATATCCTCATTATGCACAAAGACTACGTGAAGCAATAAAAAATCAATCAGAGGGGCATATTTGCAGCGGTGTAAGTTTTGCAGGTTATGACATGAGTTTAAGCACAGCAAAAAGAGAAGTGGGTGAATTTATTGGTTATCTTTCCCTCGAATTTAAAGATTGTGGTAATGGTTATTATTATTTGCTTATCAATGATGATAATTTCATCGGGTATGATGTTGATTGAAAGGGAAATCTCCCTTTCTTTTTTTCTTTTTCTTTGACCTATAATATAAAAACAAACAGATATGTATTCACTATTCGACAGAGATAAAGGGGATTATCTTAATACAGGACTAAATTCTAAAACAAGAAAACAAGCCATAAATGATGGAATTGAGTTTCTATTAAGCGATGGAGGCTGTGAAAGACCGAGCCAAATCAGAAGATTAAGTTTAGATTCAAAGGAAGCATATTTAAGGGGCAACGATTTGTTTCTTGAAGAACATTCTGAAAAACTGCCTGATGAATTTGATTTTCCTAAAAATCGTGGAACACAACGCTCTCCCTTTGGTATAGGTTCATAATTATTTTTGTTTAATCTTATAATAAAAAAACACAATGGCAAAAATATATATTGTTGATTCTGCTGAATTTAAAAAGAATTATGATAGATACTTTAGAGGTTCTGTATTCCATCAAGATATTGCCGATGGCAAGACAAGAATAAAAAGTGCTTCTGAAGGAGGAATAGCGCACGTTAAAAATGTTCTTGGAGATGAAAATGTTGTATTGAGTGCTGATGTGGAGTGATTCTTTTTTTTCTTTTCTTTGACCTATAATAAAAAACAAACAGATGAAACAAGTAACTTGTATGTCAGGAGCAAGAGGTTGGCAAGATAAACTGCAAAAAGTTTACAATGGCGATTTTAAAGAATTCAAAGAGTATTGCAGGAATTACAATATCCACAAACGACTTGGGTACGTTTCAATGAAAGCTGCTTGGGAAACCAATCCAACAATCCAGGGAAGCACAAATCCTGAAGATATTGCGATTGTTTATTTTCATGTAATAAGAACAAATAAAGGTTTTAGGATTAAAGAAACCACAGAATTATTTTGTTTTGATGTTAAAGGTTCGTCTGCTTGTTTTTTGCATAAAGAAGGCGCTCAAAGTCATATTTCTACGCATTAAATTTCTTTTTTTTGTTATCTTTGACCTATAATAATATGGAAACAAAAAACCCTTATCAAGAACGTCTTAAAAACTGGGAAATAGAAAAAAACAAAGATTGTCCGAACTATGCACGAGCAAAAGAATGGGCAATTAAAAACGGCTTCACATTACAAAATGATGTTTCTTATAATGGATTCATCTATCTTATAAAAACAATCTGCGAAACTGAAGACCTACATGATGGGCACGAAATTGAATTGCAGGTGTACGATGGTACAGATGATAGAAAGTATCACGATGTTCAACAATCTGACAAAGAGGCTGATTTTGGCAATATAATGGATGAAACAAAATATCGTTATAAAACTGCTCATGGAGTTGGAACTTCATTTTCATCACAAAATCTTGAAAATGTGTTTGATGCTGCTCTAAATTTAGAAAAAAAATTAACAATTGAACATATTGAGTGGAAAAAACAAGAAGCGTTACGCAATGCGCTTTGGGAAAAATCCCCTGAGCTGAAAGATAAATATTATGCTGACTTGTTAGAATCATTAAGGACAAATTGTAAGTAATTCTTTTTTTTCTTTTCTTTGACCTATAATAAAAAACAAACAGCCATGTCAGGTAAAATCACAAAGAAAAAAGCGGCAGAGTTCAATAAAAAGTTCATAGAAAAAATCTTAGAACTTGGTGCGCTCCCTATTGTTAATCGTATGGATTTTATGACTTCCTTTGAACTTAAAACAATTGTTGGGCGTTTAGTGATTAATCTATACAATGAACACAATTATTGCTATACTGTTTTTAGTCGTTTTGATGATGTAGATAAGGCGAAATTAAAATTTGACTGTAATTCTTATAGCGGGAAGTACAACATTCACGCATCAGGTTCATCTAATACTGTTGATGAAGCAGTAAAAGAAGCAATTCAACACTTTGAATGTACATTAAAATAAGTCTTTCTTTTTTCTGTTCTCCCTGACCTATAATAAAAAACAAACAGCCATGAATTTTATAAAAGAGTTCGCTAAATTTGACAAAGAACCTAACTCTATTGATGAGAAAAGAGTTATTGTTCGTACAAATAGCTATGGAAGCAGCTTTGGTTTCTTTCAAAGATTGTTTGATGAAGTAAAAAAAGATTTTCCTCATATTACACCTGACAATGCAGATATTAAACATTATGCAGGCAGGCATTACAAAGGTACATACGGAATTGAATTTAATGTTTTTGGCGCTTTGCCTGAATCATACAAAGAAGTTTCAAGTATGGAATATACATTATAATTCTTTTTTCTATTCTCCTTGACCTATAACAATATGCCAAACAGACCAATATATCCGCACGATAGTACAAAAGAAGTCGAAATAAATTTGACTGGACAAAAATTTAATATTGGAGATAAAGTATCAATTAAATGGGATAAAAAGAGTTATGAAGGAAAATCTAATAGACGCAAGGTAATTGATGCAATTATGCACGAATGGAGAAATAACTCTATAACAAATCTTAAAACTGAAATTGAAAGAAATTTTGTATATAAATTTGATAGTACACAAAAAACATTAAATACATATAGTAAAATTATTAAAGGAAAAAAAGCGTGTGAATCATCTGTATTTAAAAGGCACGAAGAATCAAAGGATTGGTTTAAAACAATAGTTGAATGTATTGATAATGTAAAAGGAGTTGTTGTGATTGGAGTTAAAGCCAATTTAAACTTTGAAAGTTCAATTTGTCCTTTTCATATTAGTTACAATACAGAAAATCGTAAACCATTTTATGTTTATACTGTATTAGTTCATGGTTTATCTGATATGAAAGGAAATAAAAATCATGTATGTTTTTCTACTGAATTTTTTAGTGAAGATATGAATTTGATTGAATAACTTTTTCTTTTTTCTATTCTCCTTGACCTATAATAAAAAACAAAAGATGAAAACTTTAAATAAAAAGGATTATGCAAGAGAATGTTCAATGGTAGCAGCTATTATAGCTGACCATATTCTAAAGAGATTGTATAATAAAAGTCAAATAGGCTACATTGCAGTTGTGGATTTGATTTCATCTTGGGCTATTGAATTTGTTGAAAAACATAAAAAAACCAATTGGGAGGATGTATTAGAAAATGATACTATGCACCCCATATCAAAGAAGTTTCAGAAAAAAAGAATTATAAGAACACGATTAAATCAAAAAAGAGAAGTAGTTCCTTATATTATTGGATGTTGGGACGATGCAATTGCAGATTTTGCTGAATATAAACTTGAAAAAATGTAGTCTTTCTTTTTTTTATTTTCCTTGACCTATAAGTTCTCAGAGTAACACTCAAACATATAAAAAATATTAATTAAAAAAACTTAGAACTAATGTAAGTCCGCAGCACAGAGCCGTAAGCAGTCGAGAAAAATTGCACAATTATTTTTTGCCCGATTTTTATTCACCTAAAAGCCCAAGAGGATGCACCCAATTAGAGCGCCAGATTTATAAAACACTATCGCTATACAACATAAACGGAACATAGATAGATAACATATTGACTACACAGTAAAAACCCCCTTCGGCTATCGAGCCTGAAATATATAAGGGGGTTTTTCTTTTTTTTCTTTTCTTTGACCTATAATAATAAAAATAAAACAATGGGAGATATAGCCGATGATTTAAGAGAAAAAGCAGAGGATGAATTCTATGGCGGAAATATTAAATTTGAGAAGGAAAATTCAGATATTCCAACTCAAATGATTAGAGGTAAGAAATATGCGGTATTATTTGGACATTTACACGAAACAAGGTATAAAACTGATGATTTGATTGATACAGAAGATTGGTCAACAGAACCAATACCTGTTCCTGCCCATTGGCTCGGAGAAGTTGTTAGAGATGATGAAATTGTTTATAGGAGATTTTCTCCTGATATGTTTTATTAATTCTTTTTTTTCTTTTCTTTGACCTATAATAAAAAACCCCAAAGCAATGGCACAGATAACATTTGATAAACTAAAAGAAAACTGCGTAAGAGAGTTCTGTTATAAAAATACACGTGCTACTCATGGGTCATTAGGATGTGGCACAAACAATGGCGGCAAATTTGGAATCGCTACATTGGTAAAATTTAAACAAACAGGTAAATTTACTCGTATTTTTGAATTAGCAAAAGAAGTTGAAGACGATTGTGCTGAAGTTATTAAACGTGTTGATTTACGCAACTTAAAGCCTCTTATTGAACTTTGCCCTGACAGCGTTCCAAAGTGGATTCAGAACGGTAATTATACACTTGACTTGGATGATAAAGGTTGGACATTTTTTAAGAAAAATTAACTTTAGATTCAAAGGAAATTATTTTATATTTATAGAAAATTCTCCCTATGACCATCAACCAATCAATTGATAAAATACTTAGTAAATACAAGGATATTGAAAAGTTCCCTGATATTAAAACACTTAAAGATAAGTTGTTTAAGCTGAAAACAAAACATGGTGGTAATGCAATCGTGGATAACTGCGATGTTATTGCTGCAATAATCAAAAGCGGTTCGGCAAATCCTGATAACTGGAATTAAGTTTTCTTTTTTTTATTATCTTTGACCTATAAGAATATGAAAGCCGAACTAATAACACAAATAATCGAGTTGGTACGTGAAAATGAAAAAACATCTTCTACTGGCAGAACATTATTAGCAACTAATGTTATTAAAAAAATAGCTGTGTTGATGGGTGGTAATTATGAAGACTTAAATAAAATTCAGAAAGCAGTTTTTAGAAGTGATTGTGCCTTTTCAAGAATGAGCGACTGGGAATATTATATTTTATTATAAAAAACAAACAAATGATTATCTTTATCTTGGTTTCAGCAGTATCAATGCTTATTGGCGCAATAATCGGCTACAAACTATGTATGATTAGAAATCTCGTTAAGCCAGTACTAAAAGCTCTTTCTATTCAAACCGCTTTTGTATCAGGTGAAATTTCAGCAGAAGAGGCGCTAAAACAATATAAGAAGTTAGAGTATTAATTCTTTTTTTTATTTTCCTTGACCTATAACAATATGAAAAATACACTGAATCAAATAAATGTTGTTGCAGAATCAGAAGGATGGAGTATAGTAAATACTGGCTTACAAGATGCTGTGCATAATATCTTTGAGTTACAAAGACTTGGAGATATGCTAAATTTCCAAAATGACAAACAAGCTATTAGACATGTAGTTAAAAAAGCAATCGAATCACCTGATTCTATTTATGCGGACGCTATTAGATTTTTAGCAAAAGAATCTCCGAATGAATTGGATTCTATGATTCAACATACAGTTGGAGATGTGTTATATAAACCATTAATTGCAAAATTAAAAATAATGTTATAAGATTCTTTTTTTTATTTTCTTTGACCTATAATAAAAAAACAAACATGGAAATCAAATTAACGCCCGCAGAATCAGAAGAATACTTCCACAATGCACTATGCAATGGTCTAAGTCAAATGATGGGTTACGGTCTTGATATTGATTATGATGCTGATGATTATAAAGCAGCAAAAGAAAGTCTTAACGCAAAATCTCCAAATGTAGGCGTTTGTTTTGAAGATGTTTTTATGGAAATTTTAAGAATGGGCAAAAAACTCTCTTTTAAGGACATTGAAGGAGATGGTGATATGGATAAGTCAATTACACTTGAAGATGTCCACAATCGTGTACAAAAGACACCTCTCGACCATTTAAACGATATGATTGAAGAGAATGATGATGCAGATACGGCTGATGTGATTTTGCAAACGGTGTTCTATGAAAACATTATTTTTGGATAGCAATTCTTTTTTTTGTTTTGTTTGACCTATAAGAATATAACCAAAACAAACACAGATGAAAAAATTCCTGGACATAAAAAAACAATTTAAAGACTTCGCATCATTCTTAGAGTGGTTAAACATTCAGGAGTTCTCCGACCTTCGCAAAGGAAACATATCTATGGACTATTGCGAGCTGCAACTTGGAAACCGACAAATTCAACATAGAGTTTACGGCTTGAAGCATGGGCTTGGAAACATCTTTGCACCAATGATGCAAGATGAATCGTTTTACACTTGGGATGGAATATTTGGAGAAACGAGAGCTGAAGCATTGGCAAAGCAATACGATGCAAAAACAATGGAAGCGCCTTATTGCGAAACTGAAGGACAGAACTTGGAATTTATTTTGATATTCAATACCTTTGAGGGCTGCGCACAATATTTATGGGATACGGCAGAACAAAACGAGAAACTGATTGAATTGTTTACCGAACACGCTGGGACTAAAACACCTCAACAGTTATATGAGATGAGTTTAATATAATTCTTTTTTTTGTTTTGTTTGACCTATAAAGATATAACCAACAAACTCAAAGAAAATGACAGCAGAACCAAAACCTCAAAAACTTAACGAGAAAGACTTATATGAAGTGGCTTGCCGTTTCTTTGCCTTTCAAGAGAAAAAACCGCTATTTGATTATTTCAATAAATTCAAAAATAAATTTTACTTATATGAATCTTTTAAGGTTAAAGGAAAAGTATGTGAATTTTATCGTATTGATGTAACCACAAAATCAGGGTATGATACTACTTATTCGGTTATTCTATCTGATAATAAACTTATATCCGCTGACCGTTCTAATACCTTTGGTAATATTTCAACATTTTGGGATAAATTAATTGGAGTTGCAGGATTTTCATATCATAATGGTTGCCTTCATTATTCTTTTGTAGATGCAAGTATTATTGAAATAATTAAGACTGACAGAAATTTTCTTGAATTTCATAAAATGCACAAAAGCAGGGTTAAATGAAACCCTTTAAAGGAAAATTTTGAACAAATACCAAATACGGTTTATTCTATTGGTCAACCTACAATGTATCGTACAGGCAAAGACGGAAAAAATGAGTTCTTTTATGACGATTCTTATAGGATTCGTATGTATGACATTGAATATAACCTTTCAAAAGAAAAGAGATTTAACACAAGGTTTTTGGTTGTAGAATCCACAACAAAAATAAAAGCTATTGACCGACTACTTCAAAGTCTTGAAAAGGACAAAGACATGGAAGTTAAAGGTAGTTGGAATCATGGTAATATGCCTTTTATTTGGTGCGAACCGAACCCTGCTGAAGAGGCAAAAATTCAATTAATAATTGATGCAGTCAAATTATTTAGAGAGGGTTTATAGCCCTTTCTTTTTTCCAATCTCCCTGACCTATAACAATATAATCTAAAACAAAACATCATGCAAAGCAACAGACATTTTTTACTGACAGATAAAGAAGGAAACAATATTGCGGTAATATCTAAAAAAGACAAAGCCTCTCCCTCTGAGTTTAACAATGCAATTGCCTTGGCTATCAATGAACATTTTATTGTATCTAAAACAAAAGTTTTCAGAGCTGAAGATGAATTGAAATTGACAGCCGAATCAACTGATGAAGATAATGAAATTGAAATGAGAGATTTTGATTTGGAAGAGGTTGCTGTATATTAAATTCTTTTTTTTCTTTTCTTTGACCTATAATAATATAAGAAAACCAAAATCTCCCTGACAAATGAAAATGACAAAGAAAGTAGTATTCAGAATCAATGGCAAAGAAGTTGATACGATTAATGGAGATGAAATTGATTTACGTGAACTTGAAAACTTAAAGATTCAAATTGCATTTGCTCATAGTGTAAGTGTTCACGATATTGAGATGGACACAGTTGATGAAGTTATTAGAGAGATGTCTTCACATTCATTTATAAGCAGACAAGGTTTACATTTTAAACCACAAAATGAATATGCAATTTTCGCACTTGTAAAATCACTTTCTCCTGCATCTGAAATTGAATCAGAAGATGGTTTTCAAAAATTCCTTGACCTTATTTCTAATAAAGATTTTGATGCAGCAATTACTTTCAATTAAAACAAATTATGATTAGAAAATTCGCTGCATATCTTATTTTTGCTGCTATGTGGCTTGGATTTTATTCTAAGAAAAAACCATAATTCTTTTTTTTATTTTTCTTGACCTATAATAAAAAACAAACAACATGGACATATTTCAATTTGATAAAGAACAAATAACTCGTCATATAGAATATGAATTAAAAACTACGCAAAAGTTTAAAGAACCTTTGAATTATGTTATCAAAGGCTTGCAACGACTTAAAAATTCAATGACAATCGAATCATTGGATAAAAAAATTGACCTTAACAAAGTTAAAGAGAACAAAGGCAAAAATTATAGTTGGTCGACATTTACCTATGGTAATGTTACCTTAGTAGTTAGGAGATACCAACAACATTTAACAATTTTCACAAAGGTTGTTAAAAATTCTGATGCTAACGAAAGAAGACATAAAATCGAATACGGGGCTTTTACGCTTAAAACCAATTTTGAAAAGTTTGGAGATAAGCATGATGAAATGATGGACAAATATTGGAATAATCCATTTATAGACTTAAATGTAATTATTAAAAATTTGCTAAAATTATTACTTGAAAAAGATGGAAGCGTTCATTGGGTTTGGAACTCTGCAACTTTAAAAAGACCTGACCATGTTGAAATTAAATTGATTTTTTCTGATAATACAATTAGTTCAATAGATAATTTTGCTTTTTGTATGGAAGAGCTTTCAACAATCTATTTAGAATTATTTGCTGAAAGTACAATGATTCAAAAACTTAAAGAGTATAAAAATAAAGTTGGCGAAAAATTAAATAAGTATTATACCATAGGTAAAGTAATTACTAAAAGAGATAAAGATGATTATTATCATAGTGTTGGTATGACGTTAATTAAAAATGATAGTAAAGAAAGTAATTTTCAAGATATTTACTCTTTGACAAGATATTATTTTGATTCTATTTTTCAAGATAAGATTTATTTTTATCAAGGAGAAGTTTATGTTCAAGGCGGAAATTTGAAAGTTGGCGAAGCAGTTACATATAAAGAAGAAGATTTATCTGATGAAGTATTTTTATTTAAAGAAACTTATCCAAAAGAAAATTTCATTCCGTTAGTAAAATATTGATTCTTTTTTCTGTTCTCCCTGACCTATAACAATATGGAAACAAAACGCATTGATACAGATTTTTACATTGACAGGATGTTTGGTTTACCAATATGCTTTCCAGTTAAGGCAGGAATTATCCAGGAATTTCAAGACCATGAATATCATGGGCATTTATCAAGTAAAGTTGTTGGTAAGCACGTGGATGTACTGAAAGCTATTTGTAAAAATGACTTGCATAAAAGTTGGGTTAAAAACTTTAGCATTGGACAAGCTTATTGTAAATTCAAGTATAGTAACCTTGAATTTGCTATTGGTAATTTAAAACAAGAAATAGCAAACTTTGATAAAACAATTTTTGTTAAAAAAGAAAGTTGGGGTATTTATCATACAATAGAATCAGCGCTTGATTTTGATTTTAGAATACAACAACATGAATTAAGCAAAACTCAGGCTAAAAATTTATTGTCTGAACTTGAAGAAAAATTTGTTCAAGTTAAAAATGAAATAAGCTTAGTTAAACTCAAAGTATTCAATGAACATAATACTCAATTCTAATTCTTTTTTTCCTTTTCTTTGACCTATAATAAAAAACAAACATCATGGATAAAAAATTTTCAGATATAAAACTCGTTGATGAACTTGCAGGTCGTAAAAAAGGACAATTTTTTGAGATTGGTAAAAAACAATATAAAATTCTTGGCTTTGATGCTGAATTAAAATTTCCTGTGGTTGCTGTTAGAATTTTATATACAACAGGCAAACCATCTCGTAAACAACCAATCTGTGAATTTTTTAAATTGGATGATGTGGTTGTAATGACTTGGTAATTTCTTTTTTTTATTTTCCTTGACCTATAATAAAAAACAAAGACATGAACGCAACAGACAAAAAGAAAGCACAAATCAAAAAATTGGCACTTAAAATGCTGAAAGAAAGTTTTGATAAACAAAAAGCTAAAGTTGACAGAGCTTTGAATTCAAGCGCAATAGACATTGATGCTTGGGATGAAAATTCTAATCCAATGCTTATTCCAAAAGCAATCGTTGTTGCAATTCTTATTGATGAGGCAGACCAACACAATTGTGCAGGTACATCATTTGAAAAAGAAGTAAAGAAAAATGTTAAACAAATTGGTTATCACTTATAAGATGGCAAAATTCACAATTCATTATTCAGCAGGAATTTATTCAGGATATTCCTTTAAGAGCAAACAAAAAGCTATTGATAAATGCAATGGGTTTAAAACTTATGCAACAGTTCAAGAGGAATATCTTGCTCCAAGTCCTTGGAATCCAAACAAAATTACTAAGCATGGTAAAATTGTTCACACTAATTCGATTTATTCTAATCTTGCTTAATTCTTTTTTTTCTTTTCTTTGACCTATAATATTATGAGCAGACAAATCGGATACAATCCCTTTAGAGGATTAAAAAAAGTAAAGCAGATAAATAACCTGAGAATATTCTTGGATGAATCTGTGGCAGTTACACAATTCAAAATTGGTACGCCAAACAATAAAGTACTTGAAGAGTTCTGTTTTCAAAAAGATGCTGAAAAATTCTGTACTGATACCAAAGATTTTGTAAAACGTAAATAAAAAAAAATATGAAAACAATAACCGTAACCGTTCAAATTCAAATGGACATTTTTCCAACAGGCAGAAAACCTGAATTATCTTGTGTACAAGATGTATTGGAAACTATGGATAAAATTATTGGAATGAGTGAATTGGATAGTCAGCCACAAATATTTATAGAAGGGCTTTCTAATTCAGACATATTAGAAGGAGAAGCACAAGACTAATTCTTTTTTTTCTTTTACTTGACCTATAAGTTTATAACAAAAACAAACTAAAATGGCAACAACGACATTAAGTAAAAAAGAAGCAAAAAAAGAAGAACGCAAGGCTCGACTTATTCCAAATGGAGTTCCACGTTATATTCGTTGTTATGATAACGGTGGACACGAAAAAGAACATGGAACTGCTGACAGATACACTGTTGTTTATTCAGGACATTACAGAGGCAAAACTAAAGGATGGCACGATTACGTTG
>JAHFPP010000031.1 GCA_023266675.1 Candidatus Woesearchaeota archaeon | reverse complement strand
TTTTAAATAAAGTGCATTCTATAAACAACCATGAGGGTGGATGAAGAACTAATCAGGCACGTAGCAAAAGTTGCAAGGTTGAATCTTTCTGAAGGTGAAATTAAGAAGTTTGTTCCACAATTTAAGGAAATACTGGAATCTTTTGAGATATTAAATGAAGTTGATGTGAAAGACACCAAGATGTCCATCCAACCAATTGAAATTAGAAACATCCTTCGTGAAGATACACCAAAAGAAGGTTTTACGCAAAGTGAAGCATTAATGCTAAGCAAAAACAACAAAAAAGAAGGATATTTCAAGGGACCAAAAGCGGTGTAAAATGGGTTACAAAATTGAATTCAACTGGATTTTAAAATTAAACAGCGATCAAGGATTTCCTAAAAAAATAGAAGTTAACAAAAATTATCTTTTTGAAAAGCAGGAAGAACGGCTTTATCCGAGAGGAATGCCAATTGACCTTGTGAACAATGACTTTGTTCCGCATGCAAAGGTAATAATTGATGACCTTGTGATATCAAACAATAAAACCCGCGGAAATTTTAAGGTTATCTATAAATATGGACCTGTTGAAAGAAATATTCTGCAAAGAATAATTAAAAAAACAATGAAAAATGAATAAAATTCACGAACATATAAACAAGGTAAAAAAAGGCGAGATTGACATAGTTGAAGCCACTCATAAAGCGCTTGAAGAAACAGAGAAGATAAACAAAGAATATTATTATATGAATGAGATATCCGCACGACTTGCTTTAAGCCAGGCTGAAAAATTAAAAAAACACGCCACAGGTCGCCTTTCAGGGTTGTTCATCTCAGTAAAAGATGCAATACTTGTTGAAGGCGTGCAGTCAAGAGGAGGCTCTAAAATTCTTAATGGATATATTCCTCCTTTTAGCTCAACAGCTGTCAAAAAACTAGTTGATGAAGGCGCCATAATTATTGGGAAAACTGCGCAGGATGAATTTGGATTTGGAGGATTTTCAACTAATGTTAATGTCGGCTTAAACCATCCACTTAATCCATTTGATAAGGATTGCGCAACAGGCGGATCATCAGGAGGCTGTGGAGGAATGTCGCAACTTGCAAGTTTTCCGCATATTTCTCTTGGTGAATCAACAGGCGGCTCAATAGTAAATCCTGCTTCCTTTTGCGGAGTTTTTGGACTTTGCCCAACATACGGAAGAGTTTCAAGGTATGGACTCATGGATTATGCAAACTCACTTGACAAGATTGGACCAATGGGAAAAGAGTTGTATGGTATTGCAAGCGTCCAGGAAGTCATATCAGGACATGACTCCAATGATTCAACATCATTAAAAAATAATATTGACAATTACAGTTTATACATTGAAAAAGATGTAAAAGGAATGAATTTTGGAATAATCAAAGAGACATTTGGAGAAGGTGTTGATTTATCTGTTGAAAAAAAAGTTTGGGATGCAATAAAAACTCTTGAATCACTTGGCGCAAAATACCACGAGGTCTCTCTTCCTAAAACAAATAGGTATGGTATATCAGCATATTATCTGATAGCTACTTCTGAGGCTTCAACTAATCTAGCAAGATACTGCGGCATGAGATACGGCAAAGAAGAGGAGCTTAAAGGAAACTTTAACGAGTATTTCTCCAAAGTGCGCGAAATGAATTTTGGAGAGGAAGCCAAAAGAAGAATAATGCTTGGGACTTTTGCCAGAATGTCAGGACAAAGGGACGCATATTATATCAAGGCGCTTAAAGTGAGAACAAAGATAATTGAAGAATATAGTCATACATTCAAAAAATTTGATGCATTGATTTCTCCGACAATGCCAATGCTTGCTCCAAGGTTTGATGAGTTGGAAAAGCTTTCACCGCTGCAGCACTACAAAGTCGATTTGATGACAGTAGGACCAAATCTTGCAGGGCTTCCACATATAAATATACCTGTTGGTTTTGAAAAGAATCTCCCTGTTGGCATGATGATAATCTCAAATCATCTTGAGGAAGGAAAACTTATTCAGGTTGCAAAGGAATTTGAAAATGAGTGAAAAATTAAATGAACTAATTGAAGCTGTAAGAAAAAACAGGAAATACAGTGTTTGGACCAAAGAGCAGAATATTGAAAGTTATTCAAAGGAATTGCTTGATGAAGCAAAAGAGGTCATACTCTCAATTGAAAATAATGACCTTGAAAACCTGAAGGAAGAGCTCGGTGACGTGCTTTGGGATGCATTGATAATGATGGCCATATGCGAAGAAAAATATGGAATCAGCATAGATTCCGCGATAGGATCTGTAATTGATAAATTCAAAAGAAGAAAGCCTCATGTATTTCAGGAGAAAATTGTTTCGCTGGATGAAGAAAAAAGAGTCTGGAAAGCGGAAAAAGAAAAGGAAAAAAAAGAGAAAGAAAGCAAAAAAGTTATCAGGATAAATAATGATGCAGAAAAAAATGGTATGATTTTTATAAATACGGATGGCGGCTCACGCGGAAATCCCGGATTAGCCGCGATAGGCATAATTATCCGTGATAAAAATGATAAAATAATTGAGTTATACAAAGAAAAGATTGGTGTAACCACAAACAACGTTGCAGAGTATAAAGCAATCATAAAGGCATTAAATCTTGCAAAGAATTATACTAATAACGAAATCATCCTTTCATCTGATTCTGAGGTTGTAGTAAGGCAGATTACCGGAAAATACAAAATCTCAAAAGATCACCTGAAAGTTTTATTTGATGAAGTCAAAAAAGAAGAGAAGAATTTTAGTAAAGTAGGATATAATCATGTTTTTAGGGAAGACTTGTACCAATCAAAAGCTGATGCGCTTGTCAATCAGGCGCTTGATGAGAGATGAATGAATGATAAAAGAATTTAACACTGATGTTGTAATTGGACTTGAGGTTCATGTTGAGCTTGATACAGAAACAAAGCTTTTTTGCGCATGCAGGACATATGGAAATATTGAGCCAAATACATTGACATGCCCAGTTTGCCTTGGCTACCCTGGCAGTAAGCCAGTATTAAATAAAAGGGCAGTTGAGTATGCGCTTATGCTGTGCCTTGCGCTTGACTGCAAAATATCACCTGAACTTGTATTTTCAAGAAAGAGTTATTTTTATCCAGACATGTCAAAGAATTACCAAATAACACAGTATGAACTTCCGCTTGGACAAAACGGGAAAGTTGAATTATCCGATAATAAAGAAGTTTGGATTACACGAATCCATATTGAAGAAGACCCTGCATCGATAACGCATCCTGGAGGCATTGGGAACTCGGAATTTGTTCTTGTTGATTATAACAGAAGCGGAAGACCGCTTTGCGAGGTTGTTACTGAACCTGATATGACAACGCCAAAACAGGCTCGCGAATTCATGAAAAACCTAATCAATGTTTTAAAGTACATAAAAATATTTGATGTGAATGAATGCATAATAAAGGCTGATGCAAATATTTCAGTCAAAGAAAGCGGATATGTGAAGGTTGAAGTAAAAAACATAACTGGGTTTAAGGAGATTGAAAATGCGCTACAGTATGAAATAAGCAGGCAAAGAAATGCTTTGAAATGTGGAGAAATTATTATTCAGGAAACACGCGCATGGGACGCTGATTCAAAAACAACACGTTCAATGAGGACAAAAGAAACTGCAGAGGATTACGGTTACATCCTTGATCCTGACCTTGTGATTACAGATATAACTGAGGAATGGATTAAAAAAGCAAAGGAATCACTACCAGAACTTCATAACGAAAAAGTTAAGAGATATGTAAGTGAATATGGTATCTCACTTGAGGATGCGAAAGTTCTGTCACTTGATTATGATTTGTCAGGGTTTTTTGATGAAGTTGCAAGAAAAACAAATCCTATACTTGCTGCAAAGTGGGTGAGGCGTGAGCTTGTAAGAGTGCTAAACTATAATGAGATGGAACTATCTGACATAAAGTTTGATTCATCGCATTTTGCTGATATCCTTGAACTTATTTCAAAGGATAAAATAACTGAAAACGTCGGGAAGAAAATACTTGAAAAGTTAGCAGCAGGCAGTTTTAATGTAAAAGAATATGTTAAGAATGAGAATCTTGAAAAAGTCTCAGACAATAATGCGCTGCTTGATATGTCCAATAAAGTTATAAATGAGAACCCACTTGTTGTTGATGAATATAAGTCAGGAAAAGATCAGGCGCTAAATTATTTGGTTGGGCAGGTTATGAAGATGAGTAAAGGCAAGGCAAGCGCGCAGGAAGTTAAGAAAATGATGGAATCATTGGTGAAATAAATGGTCAAAATATATTTTGGATGCTCAATAAGAGGAGGACACTCAAATGTTTCAATTGAGGAGCTCGCATACATAGTTCATGAAATAAAAGCATTAGGTTACACACTGATGTCTGAGCTTTCAGAGAACGGAAATTTTATTGTTGACAAAGATGCAGAGGTTCATGATTTGGATTATGGGTGGATGAAGGACGCTGATGCAGGTATTTTTGAGATATCAAACCCAAGTTTGGGGGTTGGTGCAGAAGTTTCAGATATGGTAACACTAAAAAAACCGGTATTGTGTTTATATAAGAAGGGTGTTAAAAAGATTTCAAGGTATATAATCGGAAAAATGAATTCAAAGTATGTGAAGTCACCTGTAGAAGTGTATGAATACCAAACGCTTGGAGAGGCAAAATACGCCATAAAGAAGTTTATGGAAGAACACGTGAAGAAATAATTATTGCGTGAGGAGTTTGTCTAATTCTGTTATTATCTTTTTTTCGTAATCGCTGTTTTTTTCATCCTCATTTTTTTCCTGTGACAGCACGCCCATTAAATGTTTTATTGTATCTTTCTCATCATTAAAGAGGTTTGTGCCGCTTTTATGCTCATCCATTATTTTTTCCTCAATCTTTTCAACTGAATCCTCTTTTATCTGGATTTCCTCAAACTCTTTTGACTCAAGTCTTGAGGTGTTTCGCATGACAAAGTACGCGCCTTTTGCATATAATGTCCGAAAAATCTTTGAAAAATCTATGTCTGAAGTTTTTCCGCTTTTTAGTGTTCCTTCAAACCTTAATAGAACTATTTTATCTGTAAACTCCTTGTCTGAGATACTCTTGATTATCTCTTGGTTTAACAGTTCAGGAAGTTTATTGTTTGCATCAAATCTTAAAAATTGAGTTAAGTACAAAGGTATTGGAGTATAGTTTACGTGTCCGTTGTTATAGATATAAAATCCTCCTGTTTTAAGTTTTTCAAGCTCGCTAAAACTGTTTGGAAATGTGGGTCCTGGGTAAACAACGTTTTTGTATCCGTCTAGCGTCTTGTTTTCAACTATATGAACGTGCCCTCCTGCGTAATAATCGAACCCTCTTGGAAGCATTGAGATAGGAGACGATTCCATTCTTTCAAGTTCTTTTGGCTTGAGTTCAGTGATGCTTGTGTGAAACATGAATATTTTAAACCCGTTTTCTTTCTCAAGCATAAGTGTGTCAAGATTGTCATAATATTTTTTTTCAAGGCTCCCTTTTTTTCCAAGCATTCCTGTTATTTTTGCGCCTGTTTTTTTGTCAACTGTAAATCTAAGGGTTAATTTTGAGTCAATAACATCGCCTCTTACAACGTTGATTATTAACCCTGCTTCTTCAAGAACATCTATTATTGTTTTTCCAGTTGCAGAGAAATCATGCGAGCCTGCAACCATATAAACCTGGATATGTTTTTCTTTTAGCTCTCTTAGTTTTTTTACAACAACTTTTAAACTGTCTATCTGAGGGTGACTTGTGTTAAAAAGGTCGCCACTGATAAGAACAAAGTCCACAGATTCACTGATTGATTCGTTTATTGCATATGCAAATGATGTCAAAGGAAGGTCTTTCATCTTCTGGTCTCTCCACCCTCCAATATGACAGTCAGCTAAATGTGCAAATTTCATAGAATCAGATAATGAGAAGTTATTTTAATAGATTGGTTTTTTATAGAAGCTTATTGCCTGTATTGACTGCTTATGCTCTTGAATTTCCCGGCTTCAATCATCAAGTCCCTTTTTGACTGTTCTATATATGGTAAAAGATGGTTTAGCTGGATTAAGAACTGTGAAGAAGTTTGAAACATGTTTGTATTTAATTCATTTTGCCTCTCTCTTAGCCTTTGTGATACCTCTTTATAGACATCTACATGAGGAAATCCGTCATGGAGATTTTCAAATATTTTTTCAAGCTTTAAGAGCCTTGTTTTTATGTCAATTTTTATGGGAGTTAATGCCTGATATTTTTTGCATGCTTCAGTTATGGCATACAGCTGTGCATCAACATCACGGATTATATGTGATATTTCTTCTTCAGAATCTTTTGCCTCTTTTGCTATAATCTTGACATCCTTGATTAAATGTTTTGATGGTTCTGATGAAAAAAGTGACATTTTGTTTTACCTTGTTATTTGATTCCTTCAAATGAGTTTTTTGTTTTGCTCGTATTTATACTTTTCTTGATGTGATCTTCAAAGAATGGGATTTTTATTGGCATTGCAAAACGGGAAAAGTTTGATGTGATTATTGCTTCGCCTTTGTCCAAAGATGCAATTGCTCGATTGTCTGACGATAAATCCTGCGCTGAGCTTTCAATTATTGCCAACCGTTCTGGAGCCATTTCAATTCCAAGTATTATTTTCGTGTTCATATTTGCAAGTATTTGTCTAGGTATCAATGAAGGGAGTTGTGTTATTGCAACAAGGCCGACTTTGAATTTTCTTCCTTCGCGCGCTATTGTTGAGAATATATTTGAACCTTTTTCCAAGACTTCTTTTCCAAGCACTCTCGGTGCCTCTTCAAGCACTATTGAGATTACAGGTTTATTGTCAAGCTCTCCTTTCATCTTGTAGCTTTTGTATTTGTCAAATATCTCTGTAGTGATTAAAGACCCAATTAATATCTCAACGTTTCCTGAAAAGTTTGATGTATCAATTATTACTATCCTGCTTTTTTCCAAGTGAGAGCAAATGTCTTTTATCGTTGTGTCACCTGAGTTTAACTTGAAAACACCATAGCTTGTCAGCTCGTTTTCTGAGAATTGAAGATCTAACAGCTGAAGCAGTCTTCTTTTAAGAACTGCCAGTGTTCCCTCTGAAAATCCGTCAATTGGCTTGTCAAGGATTATTGACTCTATCCATTTCTTACCGTATTTCTTAAAATATGCGCCTAGTGCTTCTGTCTGCGGAGTTGACCATTCTATGACGCCGTTAAAATGCCATGGCTTGACGTTTTCGATGTTTATTGAGAGTGTGAGTGCTCCGACTGGAGGATTTTTTGGCGTGTAGTAGATAACATTTTCTTTTTTTGGATGATCTTTAAGCCCAAGCTTGTTTTTTCCATAGTATTCATCATGAGGGTCAAGAACCAGTATCCCACAGTAGTCTTTGTCAACAGCATCCCAAAGCATGCATGATGTTAAGTTTGATTTTCCTCGGCCGGTTGTTGCAGGGATGAGGATGTGATGAGAGAACACTTCTTCGCCAGGTAGGTATAAATCAATGTCTAATACTTTTGAACCGCTTCGAAGGTTTCCTACAAACAAAGCATTTTTTGGCTTTGTTAAAAACGTTAAATCTTCTTTGGTCACTTCCCTGACTTCTGAAAAGAATGAAGGAAGGTTTTTTGATGTCTTTGCATCCTTGCCGTTAATTGTGATTAGGTTTTTTAATAAAGCGATATTGTAATTTCTTAGGTGCGGCTCCATGAAACTCATTTCAGAATTCTCTTCAAGCATCATGCCGGAGATTAATTCCAGGTTTTCCTTTGATATCTGTGAGCCAAACATTAAGTCGTAGACTTGCAAAAGAATTTTTGAATCCTCATTCTTTCCTATCAATAACTCGCCAAGTTCAAGCTCTTGTCCGCTCTTCTGCCTGATTGCGATTTCACCGAATTTTCCGCTTATAACCTGTCCTTTAATCATGAGAAAAATAGATTTTTGGTTATATATAAGTGTTTTGTTAGAAATGGTTACCTCTGATAAAATAAAATAATTTGAGAATAAAAATGATAAAATAATAAAATTATCTAAACTTTTCCTTTTTTCTGAAAATTAAAGAAGTTATTTATGTCTATGCTTGGCTGTGCAGGTTTGGGATGTGATACAACAGGTTCTGGTGTATGATTAGCTTTTGCATGTGTTTCTACATGTTTTTCAGTTTCTTTAACTTCTTTATTTTCAGGTAAATGTATTACCAACGGCGTTTCTTCAGCTGATTTTTCTTCTGATTTATTTATGAATTTATTAACATAATCTTCAGTTTCAACTGTTTTTGAAGACTCTTCAGTTTTGACAACTTCTTGAATGGTAAGTGTTACTTTTTCTTCAGTAAACACTGGCTTTGAAACTTCAACAATACTCCATGGTTCTTTTGTTTTTACTTCAACATTCATATCTACTTTTGGTGGAGTAGAAATTTCAACTGATTGCTTTGAATTTCCGTTTCTAAAATTTTCTATTTGCGTAGAAACAATGTCTTTTGCTTTTGCATTTTGAAACTCTTCCCTGTTAGGATGAACAATTCGCATATGGTCATCTTTCATTTCTTGTCTTTTTTGATCAAAAAATGTTTGAACTTTTCGTTCTGTTGATGTTATCTCCCCTGCCATTTGATGTGCTTGGGAAACGCTTGATGCGAGACCGCATCGTTTTAGTGTTTCTGCTAGTTTTTGTGCATTAGATTTATCTGTGTTATGTTCATACATATCAATTCACCATACCAATATACTATTTTAGTATACCAGTATTGATTATACTAGTATTTAAAGTTTGCTATTCTCAAGGATACATATTAGAAAAGATAAAAGAAACAAGTGTTTTTGAATAAACTAAATGTAGAATAAAGATCATATCTTAAAAGATTAATAATAAGGATAAAAAAGAAAGGCTAAGAATATTAAAAAAAGTTAAAAATGCTTATTTCTGCATTCTTTTTCTCTTTTCTCTTCTCATTCTCTTTCGCTGCCATTTCCATCTCATCTGTCCTTTTTTCTTCCAGCGTCGTGAACTTCGTTTCAAGTTTGATTCCTCCTAACTATTTTTTAATAAATATAAAATGCTCCGGCCGGGATTTGAACCCGGGTCTTTGCCTCGAAAGGGCAAAATGATTGGTTATCCAACCTTAAGGAATATTTTCCTAAAAGATTACCGGACTACACTACCGGAGCATAAATGAGCCCGAAGGGACTTTCACTTTTTTATATAATTGCTCATATAAATTTTTGAACCCTCGACCACCGGCTAACCTAAGTGAGCTTTATGTAAAGCGCTGCCATATAAGACCGGCGCTCCACCAGTCTGAGCTACGGGCTCAAATATCAGACTAATGTGGTCTACTTCGTCAGGATTTAACAGGTGTTTAAAAATCTTACTATTAAAGTAAACAAAAACAAAAGTGCCGTAAATTATGGCATAATAGATGGTGTAAACATGCTTATTAACAAAAAATAGCATTGAATATATTTTAAAAATTAGCATACCAAAAACCTTTTAAATACTGGTTTAATAATTGGGGGGATGACAGAAAAAAAACCTACAAAAACTACAAAAAAGGCAGTGCATAAAAAGAAGATTAAGGCAATTATATTTGATCTATGGGGAACTATACTTGAAAATGGAGTTTATCCTTCGCCGACAAAACAGACAAAAAAGATTCTAGGTTTGTTTGACATGCCGTATCCTGAGTTTGTCATAAGATTTGAAAGAGCATTCATGACAACAAAGTATGACAACATAAAAGAGGGACTACAGAGAGTATTTGAAGAGTTCAATGTATCACCTAATGAATATAACAGGGTTGACAGGCTTGTTGGACTCTGGAACAAAGCAAAGATAATGTCAAACCTTTACCCAGAAACACTGGCAACGCTTGAAGAGCTAAAAAAAGACTACAAGCTTATTTTGCTTTCAAATCTGCCTTCAACACAGGAAGATATCCTTGACAGGTTTGGCTTTAAGAAATATTTTGATGAAATAGCAGTATCATATGAGATTGGATGCATAAAGTCAGAAGGCGGTTTTGAAAAGATAATGGAAAAAACAGGATTTACGCCTGATGAACTTGTAATGATTGGAGACAGTATGGACTCCGATATAGAAAGCGCAAAGAAGCAAGGCATAATCGGAATTCTTATTGACAGGCGAAATGTCCGAGAACACGATTTAAAAATCAAAGACCTTGGAGAAATCAGAAAAACAATTGAAGAGTTGAAATAAATGCACCAAGACCCTGATTGCATATTTTGTAAATTGATACGAAAAGAGTTGCCATGTGTCAGAGTATATGAAGATGACTCCACATTCGCTTTTATGGATATAGCTCCGGTAAACAAGGGGCACGTCCTTGTAATACCAAAAAGGCACTCAGAAACGCTTTTACACATGGATGAAAGAGACGCAATGAATTTATTCAAATCAGTGCAGCTTGTTTCTGACGCAGTCAAGAAAGCCACAAACGCTGACGGGATAAACATCCTTATGAGCAATTTTAAGGCTGCAGGACAGATTGTTTTGCACGCGCATATCCACATTGTTCCAAGGTTTAAAGATGATGGTTTAAAACACTGGCCGTCAACAAAGTATAAGGAAGGAGAAATAGAAAAACTCCAAAGACTTATTGCTGACGAGATAGTTTAATAATCGCCGACAAGTTTTTAAATAGCTTATTTTTTCTAAGTTTTGAACTACAGTGAGTTAAACTTGTTTTAACTCGCTCTGTTTTTAGTCAAGGTTTTTATTAAAACGCTTGAAAATGCAAAAAGCATTTTCTGCGTCCTGGAAATCATGGATTTTCATGATGTTGCCGAAGTAGCTCAGCCTGGTCTAGAGCGCAAGACTCATAAATCATTGATTTTGAGTTATCTTGAGGTCGCGGGTTCAGATCCCGCCTTCGGCACCACTTTTCTTTATTAGAATGATAAGAAACTTTTTGCAAGAGTAAAGCTATCGCATGATATATTTATTAACAACATTATATTTTTCTAATAAATATTTTCTTACTTTTTGACGTCCCCAATGACCAATATAACCTCTTCTTCTTATTGTTATGTGACTAGCATTTATTATTATCCTAAAAAGCTCATTTTTAGTGGGATTTCGATTATGTTCCCACTTAAAGTTCATAAGAAGTTTATTAAATTTATAATCCGCTTTAGATTTTAGTTTATTAGATAAAAATAATCTGTTAGGTATTGATAAGAGAGTTCTAATAAATTTTATTAAGAAATAAGTTAAAAATAAAATAATAACCAAAATAATAAGTACATTTAAGGTCATAACTAGATTAATCTGAATTATTTATATAAATCTTTTTAATAAAAAAAACGCCGCAGCTCCGCATCTAGTCTATTAGACAAAAAGCCGTATTTACACATTTAAGTAAAATAGTGTGGATATTATTTATAAAACTTAATTCTTATATTTTTAGTAGATAGAAATGAATACAAAACTTGAGATATACCCAAATAAGAAAAGAGCATATCAAAGAGAGATAGAACTTATTAAAAAATGGGAAACAACGCCAAGAAATAAAGAATTAATGACTTTATTTCATAACTATATGTTTTCTAAAGGAAATGTTAGTGAGTATAGGGTTAGTAAAGTCAGTAGTCAACTAAGACGTATTTTCTTAGTTTTAAACAAAGATATTGATGCAGTAGGTAAAGATGACCTTATTGGATTATTAGCTTATTATAACAAACAAGAAACCTATTCAGAAGAAACAAAAACAGATTATAGAAGATGCATTAAACAATTCTTCTTATGGTTTAAAGAAATAGACAAAAGATTAGAAAGTGAAGACAAACAACAGATAATTGAAGCTAATAAGTTTTATAAAATAATTGAAAAAGAGATAAAAACGAGTTGTAAGATTAGAAGTCTTGATTATAGTAATATTTTAAAAGAAGAGGATATTGACAAGATAATAGAATATGGCTGTAAAACTTACAAAGAAAAAGCATTAATTAAATTTTTACACGAAACAGGATGTAGAGCTGGAGAACTTCTTAATATGAAAATTAAAGATATTGAATTTAAAGATAATTATGCTTTAGCTCGTTTAGATGGAAAAACTGGTGAACGAAGAGTTTTCATAATACATTCTTTACCTTTATTAACAAAATGGCTAGATTTACATCCTTTTAAAAATAATGAGAATGCACATGTATGGCTAAGTAATTGTGGTAGAAGTTTGAATAAACCTTTGATTCATATTGGATGTCAACAAATAGTTAATGATTGTTTTGAAAGAGCAAAATTATTGGATAAAAAACATAATCTTCATTGGTTTAGACATTCTAGAGCTACTCTTTTAGCACCTAATCTTGTTGAAGTAGTTCTTTGTGATTATATGGGATGGGTTAGAGGTTCTAAACAGATTAAACGATATGTTCATTTATGTGCAAAACAAGTAGAAAATGCTTTTATGGAATTAAATGGATTAGTTAAGAAAGAAGATAATAAAAGATTACCAATAAAATGCAGTTGCACAGCTATAAACGACAATAAATCAAGATATTGTTATAGATGCGGTAAACCCTTAAGCGTTGAAATAGCTTTGAAAGATGAACAGAGATATAATTCAGATATGAATAATACTCTTAAGAACTTTATGGATATGATGAAAAATCCAGATTTATTAAAACGCTTTGAAGAGTTTAATAAAAGAAATAAATTTATTTAACTATAACTATCAATTTTTTAAATTTTTTAGTTTATCCCTTATTGCGTCTTTAATAAATTCAGCTCTTGAAGAATAACCCTTAATACTTTTATTAATAATTTCATCTATTTCTTTAATTAAAGTATCAGGTATGGAAACATTGGAATAGTTTTTTCTTGTCAAATAAATTCACCTAAACCATAATTCGATGTTAGAATAGATATACTTTTTCAAGTACCCATCAAGTACCAATACATTTAAATATAATATTTAATATAAGGAAGTATTGGTAAGATTATTATGAAAACTAAACTAATTTTAATATTCTTAATACTAATATCCTCCTTGTTTATAGTTGGTTGTGAAATATTTAATAACTCTCAAATTAATGATAATCTTGATAATAAATATCAAAGTTGTCCAAAAAATATAATTCCTAATAAAGTAGCTGTCGATGAAATAAATATTTGGACTTGTCAACAAAGTCCAGATAAACATAAAATACAAACAGGATTAGGTGATAAAAAATTTAATTCTACATGGGCAGATGGAACAAGCATTCCTTCGGACGGGTGGATAGTAAATTATCATTACACTTTTAGTGATATGTGTCATAGTGGGAAAGATGTTGGAGAAAATGTAAATTTTTTATATTGTAATTCATTAGTTTATAATAAATTTGTTCAGGAGGTTGATAAAGAAGGAAATATATTAAAAAAAGAGAATAGAGTTTATTCTATCCATCTTGTCTTACAACCTTTGGGACAAATAGTTGGTGGAAACTGGGATTGGTTGGATAAAATTCAAGGGGAAACTTGGTTTGGAATGCCAAAAGACTATTGGGGAACTTGTTATGCTCAAGAAGTTTATATGAATTACAGTATTGTCTATGCAAATTGTTCAATAAACAATCCCTCATAAATAAAGTATTAATTGGATATAGCTGAAAAAATGAAACAAAATTATTGTAAATATTGTAAAAGGAAGTTAATAAAAGTAGGTAATTTTCATAGATGTAAATATTGTGATACTTTTTGTTATAAATGTGGAAATATTGTAAAAAAAGAAGCGGGTTTTTGTATTTATTGTTTAGAAAGTTTTGAAGTTAGAAAATTGTCTTGGTTTCAAAAGGTTATATTATTTTATATATCTTTTTTGATGCTAGCTTCTAACATCCACCAAGATATAATAAAGGGGGTTAGTAGTGGGGGTATTTTTGGTATGCTTGGCAGTTTTCTTGCATATGTTGCTTTTTTTTATTTAATCATGTATCTTTATAATCGCTTTATACACCCAAAGATTAATGTAAAAAGTAAAAACTTATTATTAAGTTGGCAAATTATCAGATATATCATAACTTCATTAATTGTTCTGTGGTTTTTAATAGCTGTTTTCGGGTTAATCTTTATTAAATAATTAATTCTTTTTCTTTCGTGTTTTGTTCCATTATGCGAAAGTTTGATAATGGTTTAACCTAAAGAAAACAAAGAAACTTTCGCTTTTCAAGAAAGATTTAAATAAACTTAATAAAAAGGGTAAGCTATGACTATCACAAACAAAACTATTTATCCTTTTAAAATAACATTTGAAACTCCTCCTAAATGGGATAAACTTAATAAAGAATTTTCAGAAAAAAATCGTTTCAATAATTTTATAGCTTTAGATGATAAAAAATATTCTGCATCATTATCCTTTATCGAAGAAGATAAGGATTTTATGTTTTTCTCTTTATCAAAATGTAAAAATGATAATATAACTATTTCTGATTTTGAGAAAAAAGAAGATAAACCAGATTATTTAGATGAACATAAAAAAGTAAAGCACCATTCATTATTTGCATTAATAAAAAAAAACAATGTACTTTTAGCTTTATATGACCATGACGGATTTGGGTACATAACACCAACATTAACACTCTATTTTGAGAATAAAGTAAAAACTAAAATTTCTGAATGTAAAACTCTAGCTAGAGATTTTAAAAAGAATGAAAAGGAAGAATTACTTGAAAAAGTAAAACATATCATCCTTAAAAAAGCTAGACCTGAATATGTAAAATATGAGGAAAATGTAGAAGGAAGCAGTAAAAAAAAGATTAAAGGGTATACCCTCATGCATGAAGATATAATAAAGATACAAAGAGTTAGTAAAATGTCAAAAGAAAAACTTTTTAGTATATTCAAACCGCTTTTTGATAAAGGAGGATATGAGAGTATTATAATTGATGGAAAGAACATTGGTAAGATTGATATTCTTGATAAATTTTATCTAAAATTTTCTTGTGATGTTTCTGTCAATAAATCAGGATTATCTGAGTTTGAATCATTTAAGAAAGAAATTAAGAGAGTGTATGCTGAAGAAGAAAAAAGATTATTAAGTTTTTAAAGTTATATTTTTATTTCTTCAAAGATTGTATTTATTAAACTTATGATATATATAAAAAATCCTATATCTGCACCTAGAAAGAAAGAATTAATTACAAACATTGTATAATTATTAAATAGGATATATGAGAAAGAGATAATTATATGCAAAACTAATACATATAAACACATTCTAAAATATTGATTAATATCACTTACTGTTTGTGATTGTTTAAAACTTTTTGACATGACTGGTAAAATTCCAAAAAGTATAGCGTAAGCAGTTAAGACTAAACCAAATAAGGTTGATGAGAAAGTAAAAATTTCAGTTGAAATATCTTTTGTTTTCAAAATTATACTAAAATTACTTGAGAAAATAAGAGTAACACCTAAAAAAATAATACTTACACCAATTGGTAAAATATAATCTTTTATGTTCATTATTCTTTCTTACACACTTTAAGTTATTTAATCTTTCTGTTTTTATTTAAATATATTTTTTATTAATTATTCCCACATCCTATTAACTAAATCTTGTGGATTGATATGAGTGTATATCT
>JAHFPP010000077.1 GCA_023266675.1 Candidatus Woesearchaeota archaeon | reverse complement strand
CATTCCCAAGTGTATCAAGTCTGCTGCTTATTGCATTAAACCCCTGTGCAAGAAGTTTTTCGTATAAAGCTATATCATCAGCAGATTTAAATCCGAAAGCTTTATAATTTGCAGCTATCTGTTCCCGTGTTATGTTTACATCATCTTTTTCAGGTATCCCTTCTATTCCTCTGATTACTCCTTTTGTTGATGGTGTAATAAGAAGCTGCTCTAACCTTTGGTCTTTTTTTAACCCTTCTGCCATCAATACTCCGCCAAAGGTTTTTATTCCTTTTTCATTATAATCTCTCCACATGCTTCCTGTTATGTACTGCCTTGCAATTGCTTCAATTAATATTGGCTCTGCTCGTTTTACAAGCCATACAAGAGGATGAGGAGTTTCAATTATGTGGTGTCCTGCAAGTCCCTCTTTCTCAAATTGCTTAAACCAGTATTGTGATATTGCGTTTAATGATGCTCCCTTTCCGGGTATTCCTTTAAGACCTGATTCAGACTCCCATATGCATTCAAAAGCAGAAATCCTGTCACTGATTGCCATGACGCCAACATCGGTTTCTCCAAAATTATGTTGTTTAGATATTCTTTTGCTGTCTTCATGATTAAGCCAGTATACAGACCTTACTTTTCCGTCATGAATATCTTCTTCATGTCTGATTGGTAAATCGTTTGTTTTAATAATTGCTTTTTGTTCAATTGTCATTTTAATTACCCCCTAAAATTTTCCACCCGTATAAGTTATTGGCGCGCCTGCTGAATCAAGTATTTTATTTAGTGTAACACCAATTCCGTTTTCAGCTTTTTCAATTCTTCCTGCATCTATAAAATTTAATCCAAAGTCTCTTATTATTGCCATAGCCAAATCTGCGTTTGCTGCTGATGCTGTAACATACGCTTCATTGTTGTTTGGCCATATTGCAAAACTATTCTTAAGAGGTGTCTTTGAGAATTCAATTATCTTTTCCTGTGCATAGGATAACGGAAATAAGTTATCTATTGATGCATGAAGTCCGTGCTTTAATAGTGGTTTTGCAAGTTTTCCGTTAAGCGCGCCTCCACTCATGTGATATACTGCGGTAGCAAGCTCATTTTGTATTAAATCCATGAACAGCGGATATAATATTGTTGAAGGCGAAGATAAATATTCAATTAGATATTTTGCCTCAGGATGCTTATGCCAGTCAGAACCATACATTTCTTCCGCTATCTGCCTTAACGCGCTTATTCCATTTGACCTCGGGTTAGGTATTGGATTTTGTATTACTATTAAACGGTCGCCGATATTTGGGATTAATTGTTTTTTTAACCTTTGTTCATCTATAATACAAATATTTGTTCCACCAAGACTGTATGCCCTTGCACCATGTTTGTATCCGAGAATTCTGTCTCCAACTTTTTCTTCTAAAAGTACTTGTTGAATTTTAGAAGTTTTATCACTTTGTTTTGCACGTTCTTGGAAAAATTTTAATGAAATATCGCCGCGTGTTTCAAGAACACTAAAAGATGCAATAACTCTTGCAGCTATTTTTGCACTATCATCTCTTCTCATTGCAGCTTCATCATCATATCCTGCAGCGAGATATTTATCTCCATTTATTTCTGCTCGCCTTACATGGTTAAGCGGTTTGGTTCCTACACCATCAGAATTCATGTAAATTAATTTTCCTTTCGGATTAAATCTTACAATTTGGATGCCATTTTCTATTTGTGATATTGGATTTTGTGGAATATCATTATGTTTTCTGTATCCGACAACTGTTATTGAGATGTTTGTTTTAGTTTCTTCACTGACAACTCCAGGTAATATTGCACATTCGCCGTTTAATCCACTAAATGTAAATCCTTGACTTCTTTGTTTTAATGTTTCATCTGTTAAAACATTTGCAATTTCTTCTATAAAAGGTAAATCATTACTATATACATCAAGATTATCTGAAAATCCAACTGGTGTAACACCTAGTATTTTTGATTGCTTAGTAACATTTCTAACTGCACTTGCAATATATTCCAGCGGGTCTCTTTTAGAAACATCGCCAACAACAGTAAAAGCCACTGCTTCGTATCCTTTAGGAGTTATTACGCCAGCGACACCATTCATTCCTTCAGTTATTACCTTAACAAGCTCCTCATTACCATCAATTGTTGCAGCAAGTCTTCTATTTATTATAGCTGAAGCTGAATCTCCGTCCCCTATAAAATCATCAAGATATTTTTTTGATACACTTGTGTTTGACATAATTATTCACCTTTGTTTATTATTCAATAAAATCACATTATTTCTGTTCCGCCAATTGGCTTGTATGTTAAGTCAATGCAGATGTTTCCTATAAAATCGTGTTTGTCTTTTAATGATTTTAATCTGTCAATTAATTCTTTTCTGACTGTCTTGTCTTCAGGTATAAGCGGGATTCCTGTCATTAGGTCTGGCGCCTGCCATGGCCTAAAAACAAAAGTGTATTTTCCTTGCTCCCCAAGATTGTCAGTTATCATATAATTTACTGTCTGAGTCATCTTTATTCCAAGAGAGTCGACAATTTTATTTACTTCATCGTCAAATATTTTAAGTTCTTCAACTGCTCTTCCTTCAAGTTTTGCTTCTGTAAACTCATTGGTTTTATTGGAATCAAACGCGTATAAAGGAACAAGGCACCTTGTTATGCACTCCTGTCTTGAAAAAGTTGTGTAGTGAGGTATTTGCCCAGCAATATATAGCAGGTTATCTAAATTATTTACAAGATTTTCTTCATGATTTTGTTTTGCCTGAAGTATTGCCATAACACCAACTGCTCTTTCATCGCCGCATGTGCCAACAGCCTCTATTGGTGTTATGTAAGCGGAGGTGCTGTGCATGTTTGAAAATTGGTTTGCTACAGCGCAAAGTCCGTCAATGCTTTGCTGGCTGTACATACCGCTTTCAATCATGTTGTGGTTTCCAATCCTTAAGAGTAGTCCTGGTCCTGGAAATGGCTTTCTTGAAGAAAAGAATTCAGAAAGATTGTATCTGCTTCCAAGCTCATAAATATCCGGCTTGAAAAACCTGTCCACTGGTTCAAGAAAATTTCCTGCGTCTTTGTATTTGTTATTAAATGCACCGACATTGTGATGTGATTTTATATGTGCAGAGCCGCTATGTTTTTTTCCGCCTTTTCCGCTTTCAACTTTATCAGCCTGGTTTGTACCCTGAACCAGAACAGAATTGCTAAAATCAAGCCCCAATGCTTTTTGGTATTCTTCAATAACGATTGCATAAGCTGTTTGGAACAAGAATCGTTTATGCTCTGAATAAACTGCATCTTTTAATGCTACTTTGCTAAATCCTTTTCCCTGCAAATCTTTTCTAAGGTCTTCTTCAGAAAGAGAAAAATTGGCAAAAAAATCTTTTTTATCAAGAAGTGTTACAAAGTCCCATCCCATTTGGTGGTATGCTGTTACAACTTCTTCACTTTCATTTAATCTGTTAAATCCTGTGTCAATGTGAAATGCATGGATGCTGTCTCTGCTGATTCCTGCATGAAGCAGCATTGCTGTGGCGACTGTTGAATCTATGCCTCCGCTAATTGGAAGAAATATCTGCTTGTCTTTGGTAACCTCTTTTATTTTTGTGTATTGCTCTGCAACAATTGCATCAATATTAGGCTTTATTTTTTCTTCTTTTTGGATTTTATTTGTTTTTAAGCCGCAAAGAGAGATAAAATTGCTAAGCATTGTCTCTCCATTTTCAGTAAGGCTTGTTTCAGGATGAAACTGTGTTCCGATTCTCCAGTTGTTTTTTCCAGAATCAGGATTCTTGCACATTGCATCAATGTGTTCTAAACCAGTAATATCATTAATGCTGTAGGCAATTCTTTTAAATCCTTCTGGCATCTCACTAACGCCGTCATTGTGCGTGGAATTTAGCCTTTGCACTTCAAATTCAAGATTGTAAAATAAAGGATTTTTAGGATTAACTGCAGAAAAAACAGGTCCGCACTGCTTTAATCCGGAGATGACTTTTCCGCCCATTCTGTCTGCCATATCCTGATGTCCAAAACATGTTCCAAGAACAGGTCCGTCAAACTGAGAATAGATTCTTGGGTCAATGTCAACTCTTTTGCTTTCATCATCAGTCACGCTGCTTTTGCCGCCTGCAACTACAACACCTGCATAACCTAAAATATCAAAAAGAGAAACTTTTGGTCTTACTAATTTTTCACCTTCGTAATAAACTCCTGCATCTATTGAATCAACATCAACGCCTAAATCCCTGAAACGCTTTGCATACAGCTGCCCGTACTGTGTTCCATTGTCTATGATGACTATTTTTTTTCTTTTTTCTGCAGCTGTAATTGTTTGAGTCATAATCTTAAACCTTCATACGGAAGCTGTTTACCGTCAAGATACACTCCTCTCCATTCATT
>JAHFPP010000030.1 GCA_023266675.1 Candidatus Woesearchaeota archaeon | reverse complement strand
GATTTATATCGTGACAAATCATAACTAAATATGCTTTCTTTAGTTCAAACATCAATTATCAATGAAATCTCGTTGGAAAATCGCATCTGTTTTTAGTCTCATATCTTACCCACGATTCGCTTTTGTCCCAGTTCTCAAGGTGAATTGTTTCATGAGTCAACACTTCCTCAAAGTCTTTTCCATAAAGTGTTTCAAGAATTTGTATTACTCCAGCCGAAAGATTTGCTGTTCCTAAAATTCCATAACCAATATCCTTTTGAGCCAATCTTTCAATTCTTACATTTGGAGGAACAAAAATATATCCTTTCTGATCAAAAGAGTCATACTTTCGTGAATCTAATATTTGTTTTAAATATTTATTCTCCTCACTAATTATAATTCCTGATTTATAATACTCATTTTTTATCATATCTTCAACAGGTGAATTTATTAAAATTAATCCTCCTTCAGTTTTAGATTCATATAAATGTGAAAATTTATGTAAGTCTCTAACTATCCTGTCTAAATCCAGGTTAATCCCATAATTCATAATAATTAGAACTAATCTATTCCTTTTATTGCTTTCTTTCCTTAATCAAAAAAACCTTGTCATTCAATCTTACTTTGTTTGCTAGCTTCACAGCGGCAGATTTGCCTTTAATCACTTTGTCCACATCTCGATGGTTAATTTGAATTGAGTTAATAATCTCTTCAACAACCCCGGTTGTTGGTCCTTGAATCATAATCTTGTCGCCGACTTTTAAGCTGTTTGATTCAATTTTTAGCTCTGCAACGTTTATTTTTGAGTAATAATTTTTTATGACTCCAAGAAAATCTTTTTTTACAGTTGCTTTTCCGCCGTAAGAATCCGTGAACTCATTAATCGGCTCTCCCATAAAAAATCCGTCTGAAAAACCCCTGTTAAAGACTGTTTTTAGTCTTTCTTCAAGCGCCTCTGCAAACTCCTTTGTAAATCTTTTTTCAAAATATGCGTCAACTGCTTCCCTGTAAGCTGAAACGACAGTTTTGACGTATTCAGGCGGCTTTACACGCCCTTCAATTTTGAAGCTGTCAATACCTGCTTCAATCAGCTTGTCAACAAATCTTATCGCGCATAAATCTTTTGGAGACATCACATAATGATTGTCAACAGTAAGCATTTCGCCGGTCTCGCGGTCAATGATATCATATTCATGCCTGCAAGGCTGAAGGCATTCGCCTCGATTCGCGCTTTTGCAGTGCATAAACTGCGAGATAAAGCATCTTCCTGATACTGAGACGCACATTGCGCCATGCACAAATGTCTCGATTTTAACGTCAAGTTTTTCTTTTTTAATCTTTTTTATTATTTCTCTTATCTGTGTTAGTGTGCATTCGCGAGCAAGAACTATTTTTTTAATTCCAAGGTTAGCGTAATATTTTACAGCTTCAAAGTTTGAGACAGACGCCTGCGTTGAAAGATTCACATTCATTTTTTGTCTTAGCGCTTCATTTACAACCGACATGTCCCAGCATATTATTGCGTCAATTCCGGCTTTTTTTGAAGCGGCTATTATCTTTTTCACGTTTTTTGTTTCATTGTCATAAACTATTGTGTTTAGCGTCAGATACGCTTTCACATTGTTTTCATGGCATAGCTTCACAACTTTTTTTAATTCAGAAATCTTGAAACTTCCTGCACGAACACGCATGTTCAGCTCTTCAGTACCAAAGTATACAGCATCGCATTTGGCGTCAATTGCTGCGCGAAGCATTACAAAGTCCCCAACTGGTGCGATTATCTCCGGTCTTTTTAGTTTCATAGTCGCAAAGAATAAGGATATATTTAAAAATTATACTGCTAACCTCTAAGTTATGTGCGGAATAATAGGTGTCTTTAACCACCTCAATGCTTATAGTATAGTCCTTGACGGTTTAAAAACAATGCAGGAAAGAGGACGCGACGGATACGGATTTTATGATGGAAAACAGGTTATCAGTGATGTTGAATTGTCAAAACTTCCAAAAGGAAACAGTTCAAAAAATGTGTTAGGACACTGCCTTCACGCTATTGTAAAAAACATAAAGCAGCCGTTAAAACAAAACGGTGTTCTTGTGATAAACTGCGAGATATACAATTGGGAAGAACTTTGCAAAAAACACAATATTAAAGCAAAAAACGATGCAGAACTTGTTTTAAAACTCTTTGATAAACTCAGTATAGCTGCAATTAAAGAATTTGACGGACCTTATGCACTCGCATACCAAACAAAGGAAAAAGTAATCTTAGCACGAGACTTAATTGGCGAAAAACCATTGTGGACTGTTAAAACCAAAGACTCATTTGCGTTTGCGTCAGAGAAAAAGGCGCTTCTAAAACAGGGGTTCATAAATATTGAAGAACTGAATCCAAGGACTGTTCTTGAATACAATCTAAAGACAGGAAAAATAATTGAATCACGAAGAGACTTTTTTGAAATAACTCCTGAAACAAAAAAAGAGAAAGAGGAGATTAAAAAAGAGCTTTCAGGATTAATCATAAACTCTGTTGCCAAAAGAGTACCTGACAGAAAAGTTGGGGTGCTGTTTTCAGGAGGAATAGACTCAGTTGTAATTGCAAAGACACTGAAATCTCTTGGCGTCAATTTTACATGCTACACGGCGGCGCTTAAGGAAAAAGGAGTGAAAAAATCTGACGACCTTATCTGGGCAAGAAAAGCCTCGCGGGAAATCGGGTTTAAGCTAAAGGTAAAAACTGTCTCGCTTGACGAAGTTGATTCATACTTAAAAAAAATAATTCCATTAATTGAGGATTCAAACGTTGTAAAGGCAGGCGTATCACTCCCTTTTTTTATAGCGTGCGAGCGTGCAAAAGAGGATGGAGTAAAAGTAATATTCTCAGGTCTTGGAAGCGAGGAACTGTTTGCAGGATATAAGCGGCACGAGAAAAGCCATGAATTAAACAAGGAGTGCCTTCATGGCCTACTGCAGCTTCATGAGCGTGACCTTTACAGGGACGACGTCATAACAATGGCAAACAACATTGAGCTTCGCCTTCCATACCTCGATTTGGAACTGGCAGCATACTCGCTAAAGATTCCAGGAAAATACAAAATTACTCACGAGAAAAAAGCAATACTTCGTGAGGTTGCAGAAGAGATATTTGATATTCCAAAACATTTTGCGTGGCGTCCAAAAAAAGCAGCGCAGTACGGCTCAGGATTTGACAAGGCAATTGACAAGCTTTCGCGCCGAAAAAATTTCAATTTCAAATCCGATTATCTTAACACGTTTTTAAATCGTCCAAACAAAAAACTCGGTGTTCTTTTCTCATCAGGAAAAGATTCAACATATGCAACGTACATCATGAAAAAAAGGAATTATGAGATATCATGTTTAATAACAATCAAAAGCGAGAACAAGGATTCTTTTATGTTTCACACGCCAAACATTGACTTGGCATCCTTGCAGGCAAAATCTATGGGTTATCCACTTGTTGAGCAGAAAACTAGCGGAAAGAAAGAAACAGAACTTCTTGATTTAAAAAAAGCAATTCAAAAAGCCAAGGAAAAATATCATATTGAAGGGGTTGTCACAGGTGCATTGTTTTCAAATTATCAGCGTGAAAGAATTGAAAAGATTTGCGATGAACTTGCGCTTCCTGTCTTTTCGCCACTTTGGCACAAAGACCAGGAAACTGAGATGCGAGAGCTGCTCAAAGAAAAGTTTGAATTTATCCTCTCATCAGTTGCAGCGTACGGACTTGATAAATCATGGCTTGGAAAAATTATCACTGAAAAAGAAATTGAAAAATTGGTTTTGCTCAATAAAAAATACAAACTTAATGTGGCTGGAGAGGGTGGAGAATTTGAGAGTCTGGTTATTGACTGCCCGATTTTTTCTAAAAAATTGATTATAAACGAGAGTGAAATCATTGAAGAAAATGAAAACACTGCAAAACTGATTGTAAAAAATGCAACGCTTGAGGATAAAAAATAACTATGATCTTTTCTTAATGTTCTCTTATCTGTTTTTTTCGAAAGTTTTATATTATAGTAAATCCGATGAGCTTTGTTGTTTTTATAGCACCATCTTGATAAAGCTATCTCTTTATTACTACTAAATGGTGTCAAATACCGAAAGATTTATATACTCAAAAGATTACACTTAATCTCTATGGATATCAACGAAGTTGTTCAAAAACTCTCTGACGAGATGGGTGTAAAACTTGATTTAATGAGACATAAATCCACAACCCGTCTTGAAGATTCAAGACTTCAGACAGGAGAATTAAAAAATCCTGAAGGAGAATATTACGGATTTATCGCTTTATCAACAAAAAAAGGAAAACTAGTGTCCTGCGGATACCTCGGCAACCATCCAACACTCTCACGTGATTTTATGGGAGGTAATGTATATCTTCATCTTGAAACAGATAACCATGGTCCATTTAGAATAGACGAAAAACAAACTCCTTTTCTAGATCTTGAACCTATTACTCCTGAAATATTAAAAAACGAAAGGCATAGGCGAGACAGATACCATGTTGGACTTGACAAAGGACTTTTCGGATATAGCGAGATAGACTGCCACTTATTTGAGCATTTACGCCAAAGAAAAGGACTTGATTATCATTTATAATAATTCTCTAATTTGTTAGAACTTAATATTATTCTACAGTAAATCTTCTACAAAAACAACCGGCTTTGGAAGCTTTATGCTGTCGTCAAACGCTATTCTTGGGCATGCAGTGTTTACAAAAACCTCTACAAACGGAAAGTCTTCAAGCGAGTTAAAGTCTATTATATTTGAAACAAGGAAATAAAAATTCTTCTCAGGAAACTTCGCCTTCAAAGCATTGGCCTCTTTTATCAAAAACTGTCCTGGTTTAATCGTCAATAAAACACCTATCTCTTTTGACGAATGAAACTTTAGTATGGCGCCTTTTTCTTTTCGTGCAAGGGCATCCATTTCTGAGCGGTCAAATTCAAAATGCTTTTCTGAGAACGGATTATATATAAACACTGACTTGTCGTTTTTTAGTAGCAGCGCTTTTGGGTGGAAATATCCGTCTCCTACATACAAAAATGAATCAAACTCCTGATTAAACTTTTCAATTGAGCATCCAAGTATCTGGCACTCATAAACGCAGTGTCTTGGCTTAATCTTTACCACTCTTCGTCCAGTATCCTCTATACTTTTAATTATTGACGCAACATTATCAAGGAACTGAACGGTTGTGAAAAGAGCCACTGTTTTAGGTAGTGAATCTATGAAAACTTTCGGAAGTACAATAACCTTGTCGCTTCTTGCTTCTATGTGTAACAGCTTCATAAAATTGAGAAAATCGTGTTCTATTTAAATTTTAGCTGTTTAATATGGTTATAACAGGGTCAATATTTGTTGGAATTGATATATTTCTGTACATAACAGCCTCTTTTCCTTCAGCATCCCTTGCATAGATTTTCACTTCAACAGTTTTTCCAAAGAAATCCCTGCTAAGCGTTATTGTTTTTGAGAATGTTTTGGATATTGTCAGGTGCGACTGAATATCATCAACTTGAATATATGATTCAGATGGTTTTGACGTTGTATAGCTAATTTTTATCTCAGGCATCTTAATTCCACCTATATCCTTAAATCCCTTCTCTATAACTATATCATCAATTTTAAGTGAGTTTTCAACGCCAAGAACAGCATCAACCCTTTTTATTGCGTAGTCTCCAAGGTAATGATACCAGATAGATAATGATATTAGGGCAACTATTGCCACAAGAACTGGAACTAGGTTGTTTTCCCTCTTTTTTGATTCCATAACCTCTTTTTGGAGTTATTGGTTAATAAACTTTTTGAAAAATTAAGTTAGACACTCACTTATACTATAAAAAAATCATTTGCATCTAATTTTCCTTAATATTCTGCACTAACTTGTTTATGACTTCTTTTGCGTCGCCATAAACCATTGTGGTATTTTTATGCCAGAAAAGCTCGTTGTCAATGCCTGAGAATCCAAGTCCACCGGGGCTTCTTTTTATCATTATAATCATTTTTGCTTCATACGCTTTGAGTATCGGCATGCCGTATATCGGGCTAGCTCTGTTGTGCGTTGCAGCCGGATTGACAATATCATTTGCACCAACAACTATTACAACGTCAGTGTGCTTAAAGTCGCTGTTTATTTCATCCATTTCTTTAAGCTTTTCATAAGGAACATCAGCTTCTGCCAAAAGCACGTTCATATGTCCTGGCATTCGTCCAGCAACGGGATGTATTGCAAAGTTTACCTTGACGCCTTTTTCTTCAAGTGAGTCCATTAAATCCTTTGACGCGTGCTGAGCCTGCGCTACTGCCATGCCGTACCCAGGAATTATTATAACTGATTTAGCATAAGACAAGAGAGGCGCTGCTTCTTCAGCTACCATTGATTTTATATTTCTTTCAACGGCGTTTTTTCCTGCCTTTGATTTTTGTATATTTCCAAATCCGCCAAATAGCACATTTGTAAACGAGCGGTTCATTGCTTTGCACATGAGTATTGCAAGTATGAGTCCTGAAGAACCATCAATTGCGCCGGCAACAATCAAGAGTTTGTTGTTTAATACAAATCCAAGGCCTGCTGCTGAGAGTCCTGCAAATGAGTTTAGTATTGCAATCACTGTTGGCATGTCTGCGCCGCCAATTGCTATCACAAGAATCACTCCAAATACCAATGAAAGCGCTCCCATTATCAAAAACAATGTTTGGTTTCCGGGATTTATTATTAATAATATTGCGCTTAATAATGCTCCTCCAAAAACAAGGAAGCTTATGGTTTTTCGCGCAGGATAAATTATTGGTCGTCCTGAAATTAATTCCTGAAGTTTTAAGAAAGCCACGATGCTTCCTGTGAAAGTTAAGAATCCCAGTATGACTTCAATTGAAAGTATGCTCATTGTGAACGTGTCGATGCTTGGAGTGTTGTAAAAGAACTCTGCTGCGCCAACGAGTGCTGCTGCAAGCGCTCCAAATGCGTGTGATATCGCTGTTCGCTGAGGTATTGCAGTCATTGGCATCTTCATTGCCATAGCAGCGCCAAATATTCCACCAATCACAACTGCGACAATTGTCAACTCATAATGATTTGTGCCAACAGCAAGAATTGTTGCGATGACTGCAAGAATCATGCCTATTGCTGCAGAGAAGTTTCCTCTTCTTGAAGTTTTTACCTCGCTCATCCATTTTATTGAGAGCGTAAAAAGTATTGCAGAGATAATATAAATAATCTGGATTAGTGATTCAGCTATCATTTTTTGCCGTCCTTTCTAAACATCTTTAGTATTCTTTCAGTTATCATGAATCCACCAATTGCGTTAGTTGCCGCGCAAGCGATTGCTACAGCTGCTAGCGTTATTGTTAGAGTTGTGTTAGCGTAAGACATCACAATTAGTGCAGCGACTATTGCTACTGATGAGATGGCGTTAGTTAGCGACATTAACGGCGTGTGAAGAAGTCTTGAGACGTGTTTGATTAGCTCTAACCCTAAAAGCGATGCGAGCGCAAATATCATGATGTTTGTTATGATATCCGCTGATGTTGATTCAATCATTTTAGCGCCTTCTCATTTTTTATTTTTCCATCGTGTGTGACAATTGCCGCTGATATTATCTCGTCCTTCAAATCAATATTTAATTTTCCTGCGCTAATTATGCATTGTAAAAACTCTAAAATATTCTTTGAGTACATCTGCGTAGAATGCACAGGCACTGTTGCTGCAATATTTGTCACGCCAATTATCTTCACGCCGTGATGAGTTGAAATTTTATCAGTTTCGGTTAGTTCACAGTTACCGCCCTGAACTGCTGCCATGTCAACGATGACTGAGCCGCTTTTCATTGACTTTACCATTTCTTTACTGATTAATACTGGCGCTTTTTTGCCAGGAACAAGAGCGGTACATATCACAATATCTGCAGCAGCTATCCTTTTACTTACTTCCTCAGCCTGTTTTTTCAAAAATTTTTCTGACGCTCCATTTGCGTATCCATCCTTGCTTTCTGAATCCTTGTCAAAAGGAACTTCAATGAACTTTGCGCCAAGGCTTAAAACCTGCTCTTTTACTGATGGCCGCACGTCTGACGCTTCAACAACTGCGCCAAGCCTTTTTGCTGTGGCTATTGCCTGAAGTCCGGCGACTCCAACGCCAAGCACGACAACTTTTGCAGGGTGCAAAGTTCCAGCTGCTGTCATCATCAACGGGAATATTTTTGGCAATTCATTTGCAGCCATTATTACTGCCTTATATCCTGCAATGTTTGTCTGTGAAGAGAGAGCGTCCATTTTTTGCGCGCGCGAAATCCGTGGAATAAGGTTCATTGAGAAATAAGTTATCCTCTTCTCAGCTGCCGCGCTTATTATCTCGTGTGTCGAAAAAATATCCAAAAATGAGACACATACGCAGCTTTCTTTAATTGTGTTTATTTGTGGGTTTGTCAAAGGGTTTACAGAGATTATGATGTCTGCGTCATGGAAGAATTTCTCATTTATTTCTGCGCCGCTTTTTTTAAAATCATCGTCAGAAATTGATGAGCTGTTTCCTGCTCCTTTTTCAACGACAACATCTACACCACACTGGATTAATGCTTTGATAGTATCTGGTGTTGCTGAAACCCTGGTTTCATTTTCCAACGTTTCTTTTGGTATAAAAACAATTAATTTAGCAACTTTTCCCATCCTGTTTTTTTGAGATTATAAACTTCTTAAAAAGCTTTCTATTTTAGATTTTTTATTGACGATAAACTCTGACTTTTGCAGCGTCTCCAAGTCCGCTATAAAAATTTTTTGAGGCTAAAAATAATCCGTTGGCATTGTCAAACCTTACTTTGAAAGGAATAATATTCCATCTCCCAGAATACTCTCCTTCTATTGAATCTTTTCCTTCTCTCTCAAAACTAAAAAGAGTATCTGCCAAATTTGTGCTTTCAGGGAAAAGTAGGAATAATAATCTTTCAAGGTTGTCATCCTTTCTAACATATCCTCTCAATAAATGTTTGGTGCCTAAATTTGGATAATATCCACCGCCAATAAACGACCCGTTTCCATTGACGTCAATTTCTGCTATTAATCTTTGTTCATCATCGGCTCTATCTGTTTTGTAAGATAACTCTAATCCAACTTTTATCATGCATCTCCTTTTTTAAAATAAATATATTAATCTTTTGGATTTGATAATTTAGCAGAATTTAATTTTTAATTGCTCAAGGGAAAAGTCAAAGATAATGTTAAGAAAAAACATAATCAATTATTTCTTAAAATCAGCCCAAAGAGAAAGTATGCCTAAAGCTAGAAAAAGCAATGCTTCAAACCAATTCTGATTTTTCAATGCTTCTATTAATGCTATTCCAAAAAATATTACGAATACTGCAATATTTGCATATTTTAAATCTTTCATAATCACACTCTGTTTGGATTATATTTAAAACTTATCTATTCAATGCGTCAACTAGTCCATCTCTTACTTCCTCTTTATTTCTTCCGTTGTAGAGTATAACCTGCGGATGCTTAAATCCTGCGTTGTATTCATTGGATGGCATTATTACTAGGCCGTTTTTTCGGTGCGTAAGCCACGTAAGCGCGTAATCAGGAAAATCATCCACAAGTACACGTCCGTAATGCCTTCCCTTGTTTCGTGTCATTGTATAGTCAATATCTTCCTCAATGTTGTTAATGAGCCATGTAAGTTTTCCTGCGAGTGCTGCAGGATTTTTCTTTGGCCCCTGAGTTAATACTTCATTATAATATCCAAGCTTATTTGTCATTTTTAGAACATCATATCCCAACTGAAGCTTTGGCAGGTTTGCCCACCATTTTTCATCAGCCTTAATAAGGTCCATCCGATTCCATATATGTTGGTACTGCGGACCATTAACTTTAAACGGGTCTACTATGGCTTCGTCTGGCGCTCTAAGTTTCTCAAGATCTCTCTTTAACGAGCCCACATAATCACACAGCGTTCCGTCCATATCAAACAAAGCAACTTTAGGGTCATTCATGAGTGAAGGAATTGAATAGAAATTTATAAAGGTTGTTGCGAGTTGGAGGAGAAAAATTATTAATCTTTAGCACTGGACAATTGGACATATGTGACCGCGAAGTTTAAAAAGAGAAACATTATAAACATCTATAATATATACTATGTAACGTGGGAGATATGGGTAATAACATTTTAAGGGCAATATTGAATATCGCTTCATATAAAAATAATGATCTGAAAAGCTATGCTTCTACTTATTTAATTAGGATTAATGCGACTGGAGAACAATTAGAGTTTTACATAAAAGATGCTATTGCATCATCATTTAGACTTCCACAAAATAAAAAAGAAGAGGAATACTTAAAAGTTTTTTCATGGCTTGGAAACCAGAACCATCCGCCAGACATTATTATAAAAAATAGTGATGCTTTTGAAATTAAAAAAATTGAAAGCTTGAAAAGTGACTTATCATTAAATAGTTCATCACCAAAAGATAAGTTACTTGCTAAGGATATTAGAATAACAGCTGACTGTAAAAAATGTGATAATGGGAATTGGATAGAAAAAGAATTATTTTATGTAATAGGAAATGCAAAAAAGGGAGTTGTAAATTATATCTTTTTTGTTCATGGCACATGTTATGCAGCAGACCATTCAGTTTATGAAAAGGTTTATCAACCAATAAAAAAAGAGATTGATTCTGCACTTGATTCACTCGGCTTAGAAAAGGGAGACACTAAAGAGTTAGGCAAAGTTAAGCGAGTTGATCCACTCGGAATAACTAAATTAAGGATTAGAGGGATGTGGACCATTGAAAACCCTCTTAAAGTTTTTAAAGATTCATGCAAGCTTGAAAATAATAAATTTCATCTTTTTGCAATATTAACAAAAGAGAAATATCTCTCTTATCCGAAAGAGGACATAAAAGAGATAGAATCAAATAAATTTACTTCTGTTAAGGATGTAAAAATAAAAGACCCTAATAATCCTGCTAAACTTCTGGAGGCAAAGTTAATAACTTTTGTGATAAAATGAAAATAGCATCATTTTTTTCAGGAGCTGGAGGCTTGGATTTAGGTTTTGCTGATGCAGGGTTTGATGTAGCATTTGCTAATGATAATTGGAATGGATGCTGGGAAACATTTGAAAAAAATCATGGTATAACAGTTAATAAAAAATCAATTACCAAACTAGAGCCACACGATATCCCCGATGTTGTGGGATTTGTTGGAGGACCACCTTGTCAGAGTTGGAGTCTTGCAGGTGCTATGAAAGGAATAAATGATCCAAGAGGAAAAGTTTTTTATGATTATGTAAGGTTAATTAAGCAAAAGCAGCCAATGTTTTTTCTTGCAGAAAATGTTTCAGGTATTCTTTCACCAAAACATTTACCTGAATTTATGAATATTATCAATTCTTTTAAAAAGATAGGGTATAATGTAACATTTAAACTTTTAGATGCCAAAGATTATGGTGTGCCTCAAGAAAGGAAGAGGATTATAATTGTCGGATACCATAATAATATGGGAAAGAAATTTGAGTTTCCAGAACCACAAAAATTTAAGCCAACATTAAAAGATGCAATTAAGGATTTACCGGAGCCAATTGCTGCAAGTCATAATAACAAGACTAATGGCAAGCTTAAAATTCAAAACCATGAATATATGAATGGCGGATTTTCAACCATATACATGTCAAGGAATAGGGTTAGGGGGTGGGATGAACCATCTTTTACAATACAGGCAGGGGGAAGGCATGCACCGTGTCATCCAAAAGCTCCAAAAATGAACTTCCTCGAGCCAGATAAGCGAGAATTTGTTAAAGGAAAAGAGCATTTATACAGAAGGTTATCAGTTAGGGAATGTGCAAGAATACAAACATTTCCAGATAATTTTATATTTTATTATGACCAGATTGCAGACGGATATAAAATGATTGGTAATGCTGTTCCTGTTAAGATGGCAGAAGCTTTGGCAATAAAAATAATGCAAGACCTAAAATCAATAAGGGAAGAAACATGCCATACAAATTTAGTAAAAAAACAAGAAGTTCAATTATGTTTAGGATAAGCATTCTTTTAAATAATCTTACTAAATCTATTCCATACTAAATAACTATTTCATTTTTTTAAGAAAGCATATCCTTTGTTAATTTTAAATTCAAAAAATATATATTTAAAAAAACAAAAATATAATTTTATCTTGAAGAGTCTGCTTGTCTTTCAAGCTCGAGCTTCTTTTGCACTGCTGCGCTGTTTGCGGATAAGTAGTAAGCGTTTAAGATTTCGTCAGCCCATGCTTCGTATGCTATTTTGCTTGTTCCGTATGACTTCTGGTATACACCTTGAGCCATAAGTTTTAAGACAATGTCCACTCTTCTTTGCGGTGCGCATTCGACTGCTTTTGGGTACCTTGCTCCACCGTACTCGATTGTGATTATTTCTTCACGTGGTGCAGCGTTCTCAATTGCTTTTACAAATACTGCGATTGGGTTCTTTTTGGTTTTCTGCTCGATTATGTCAAATGCTTTCTCAACAATCCTGTAAGCTGTCTGGGCTTTTCCTGTGTTTAGTCCGCTTGATATAACGTGCTTTTTTGCTTTGTGGCCTGGAACCATAACTTTGTTTATTAGTCTTTCAACTATAAACACTTTTGATTTATGGAATCTTTTGCCTGCGTATCTTGCTCCTGTTTTTGGCACGAATGTTGGCGTTAATGTTATGTATCTTTGTAATCCTACGTCGTCAACTTTTATTCCTTCTGTGCCCCATCTGTTAAATGCTTTTATTTCAACCATGATTATTTCCTCGTGTTTATTTTCTAGCTTTTTCTAGTTTTCCTGATCGTAATGCTCGTAGTGACTGGTCGTTTACTTTTATTACCTGCCATCTAACTCCCGGGATGTCTCCTTTTGCTCGTCCCATCTTTCCGCCGATTGATTCAATCATTACTTCGTCATGTTCGTCGACTAGTTTTGTTGCGCCGTCGCCTGGTAGAAATGCTGTAACCTGTCGTCCGTTCTTGATTAATTGCACCCTGACACATTTTCTCATTGCTGAGTTTGGCTGTTTTGCTTCAAGCTGGATTTTTTCAAGCACTATTCCTGTTGCCTGTGATGTTCCTTCAAGAGGGTCTGATTTCTCTTTTGAATTTAACATTCTTCTTGCGTATTTGTAATCCATCCATTTGCTTACTGCTCTTCTTTTCTTAAGTTTTGCAGCAGTGTTAATTCCGTTTGTTTTTTTTCCCATTTATTATTCACCTTTATGTTAATATGATTTCTTATACTACCTTTATTTCTTTTATCTCTGGATAGTATTTCTTTGCGATTGTCTCAAAGTTTCTTAAATTTGAAGCATTTCGTCCAATCAACAGTCCTCTTGATTTTGAATCGCTGCTTTCAATCGTGATTATGCCTTCGTTTTCTGTGATGTTTCTTGGCCTTATTGGGTTGACAAGATTTCTTATAAAGCCTACTCTCTCGGAATTAAATTCTACTATTTTAATCTTGCGGTTAAGCATGCTCTCAAGTTTCTTAACGTTTGACGCATTCTTGCCAATTGCTTTTCCTATCTCGCCATTCATGACAACAAACGTCATCATATCATTGTTGTCTGTGAAGCAGTCTTTGAGCCTTGTTCTAGTTAGCGACTCAAACAGCGACATTAATTTTAGCGTTTCGCCTGTATATATTATCTTACTTTCCATTTGATTTATTTTGATTCTCCAAGAACTGAGATTGAGAACGGCTTTTTGCATATTGTGCCTAGTTCGTCGTTTCCTAGTTCAAGTCTTACTATTTCAACGCCTGCGATTCCTGAATATTTTTCTACGTCGCTTCTAGTTGTTTCCTTAACATTTTTTGCTAAGAACACTTTTGCCACTTTGCCAGCTCTTAAACCTTTGAGTGTTTTTTGTGTTCCAACTATTGCCTTTGGTGTTGCAACAAGTTTTTTTATTTCTTCGTTAACGTCTATTATTTTTGATTTTGCCATATTCTTGACCTCGTATTTAGTTGTTTCTTGCCTTTAGCTTCAGTATTCCTGTTCCGATAGGGACAGGCTGATTTAGCATTACGTTTTCAATGACTGAGTTTAACTCGTCAAATTCTCCTCTTAGGCTTGCTTCGATTATGTGCTTTATTGGAGTTTCAAATGATGCCCGCGCAAGGACGCTAGGTTTTTCATTTACTATTCCATACCTTGTTATGCCTTTGACTGCGCCTGAATTGCATATGACATCAGCGACAAGCATTATGTGCCTTAAATCAATGTTGAGCCCCTGCGTGTCTATGACTTTGCAAATTTCATAAATTATTGTCTGCCTTGCAGCTTCAACTCCAAGAACTTCGTAAACATCATATGTATCATTTGAGCGGGTTCGTGCGACATCAACAAATTCTAACTCAAGAACTTCTCTTAAATTTGTTCCTGCAGTTATTATTACAAATTCATCGTCTCGCTTAACAGGCAATACTTGTTTAATATTTTTTATGCCTGTTATGTAAACTCCCTTTATTTTTTCTTTTAATCTGTAAAGCTCGTTTATACTCACATCTTTTCCTTTAAGTTTCAGGTAGATTACTCCATTTTCAACTTTGATTGTGCAGTTCTTTGTTATTCGCTCAAGAGCCTTTAGGATTCTTGTGTCTTTGACTCCTTTGTCATCCATCTTTTTTCTGTCAAGCTTTACTTCCATTGAGATGTTTGCAATATCAATGTCAACTTCGGTGATGAATTCCTTAAGCATTGTTTCTTTAATGTTTTCAGCAATCTTTCTGATGTCCTTTCCTTTGCTGTAAGGATCTTTTAGGTAGATTTCCATCATTGGCGTTGCAATATTTTTTCGTCCGTCAAGTATTTCAATTATTCTTGGAAGACCCATTGTAACGTTCATCTCTGCGACTCCCGCAAAGTGGAATGTGTTTAGTGTCATCTGTGTTCCTGGTTCACCTAGCGACTCTGCAGATACAAGTCCGACTGCTTCGCCGGCTTCAACTGAAGAGTTTTTGTATTCTTCAACAACTCTGTCTGCTATTTTTTTTATCTTTGTAGCTGATGCGCCTTTTGGCAAAAGCGTATCTATTTCTTCAAGAATCTTTTTTGGAAGAACGTCTTCATATTCTTTTAGTATTGGGTCCATTTTTTGTTCACCTATTCGTTGATTGTCTCAATGATTTTTTTGATGTTGATTGAGCCGCCTTCTGATTTTGATACATCAATGCCGTCTCCGCCGTATTTGAACTGCACGATTCTTCCTGTTGCGTCACGTACTGTGCTGTCGTATTCAACTCTTATATCCTGCATTGCGTTTGCAAGCCTTCTGTATAAGTATCCGGATTTTGGAGTACGTAGCGCAGTATCCATCAGTGAGTCTCGTCCTGTCATACTCATGAAGAAGAATTCGTATGGTTTAAGGCCCTTCTTGAATGAGTTTTCAACAAATCCTTTTGCTTTTGGAGAGAGGTCTTTTCGTTCAAAACATGACAGTGTTCTCTCGTCATATCCTTGGTCCATTCGTTTTCCACGTAAAGCCTGCTGTCCTACTACTGAGGCCATCTGAGCCATTGAGATTACTGTCCCTTTTGCACCTGAATCAATCAAAATTGCTGTGTGTCCAAGTCTGTTAACTGTTTCCTGAGTTACTTTTCCTGCGTCGTTTCTTGCTTTGTTCAAAGCTTCAAGTATTTTTAGTTCGAGTGTCTCTTCAATTGTTCGTCCAGGGAATGCTTCAAGCTCGTTTTTGTAGAATCCTTCAACTAGCTTACTAACTTCAATTTGCGCGTCTGTTAGTATTTTGTTGACTCTGTTTTTTCCATCTTCAGTTAAATCAGTGTCTGATATTGCAGCTGTTAGACCGGTTGTCTGTAAAGCTTTTATTCCTAGTCTGAATATTTTTCCAAGAACATCCATTGCTTTTTCTGAGCCGTACTTTTTGTGAATGTTTCGTAGCATGAGTCCGTGTCCTTCGCCAAGGTTTGCCTTGTCCATGACTCCTTCTTTTAGCTTTCCATTTTCAATTATAACAGCTGAGCCGTCTCTTGCTTTTCCGTTAAAGTTGAAATCATCTGGAAGCACTAGTGAGAAGATATCTTTGCCTGAAACTCTTTCCTTGTTTGGAAGCCTTTTTATATCCTGTACGCCGATGCTTATCAGCATTTGGATTGCTTCTTCACGTAAAACGTTGTCAAGGTATTTTGTTAGCATGTAGTTTCCGCTTATTGCGTCCATGTTACAGCCGATTATTGAAAGTCCGTATCTTGGCGAAATCAATTGCGTGTGTACTGCCATTAATGTTTCTGCTTCAGCTCTTCCTTCCTCAGTCTGCGGGATGTGGAGGTTCATTTCGTCTCCGTCAAAGTCTGCGTTGTATGGTGCGCATA
>JAHFPP010000029.1 GCA_023266675.1 Candidatus Woesearchaeota archaeon | reverse complement strand
GATAGGCGTCAATATTGGCATAATGAAATAAGTCCTGATTCACCTCAATCACGGCATAAATATGATGAAGTAAAAAGAGAGATAGAAGGAAAGACACCTCAGTACATAAAATCACTTTTAAATCATTACAGGTTTACAATTTTAAAAAAAATGTTTGGAAAAGGTACAAAACCTATAAATTTTCTTGAATAAACAGTATAGTTACTAATAAGTAGTAAAAAACCAAAAGATTTATATAGGAATACTGCTACATCTACTTTATGACTAATAATATTAGGGAAAGACTTGAATCCAAATCAGAAGTTTCTATAGATATAGACCTTTTGCAGCCTTTACAGGTTGGACTCTGCATGGATAAATTAAACTCGTTAAGAAAGACCCCAAAAGCCTCGCCGATATGGGTTTTTCCAATAGATAACGGAAGATATGCGATTATTGAAGGAAACCATCGAACTTATGAAAAACACAGACTTGGAGGAACTGATATAAATTCTGTATTATATTCTCCATCCTCTTTTATAGAAACAACAGGACTTGAAAATGAATTAACAGGTGTTGAAAGAGAAATAAATGATAGATTTGACCTTGCAGCATATAATAAAAACATGGCTAAGCTTCCATACCTGCTTGATTTTATAACAACAAGAAGTCACATTCATCATGTATCAGACCTTGGAAAAAACATCTTTCCTAAAGCACAGCAATTTTATGATATAAACAACTTATTATTTGCTACATATCTTGCTGAACGATCAATAAAACTGTAATTAAACCTCATTCTTTATAAGCATAGAAAACATATAACTTCTTATCACGGGGGCGGTTTATATGATAAGCTTAAAAGATTATGTAAACGACAAGAAAACATCCAGAGTGAGTGTAGCACAGAGGTACATGGAGCTAAAGGAAGTAAAGCGCTATATGAAAAAAATATACAACCCGACATTTTATAGCAGCAAGCCAAAATTTCGTAAACCATTGACTCATCCAGAGTTTATTCTTTTTAAGAGAGCAATGAGGAATCTTTACAATACAAAAATTAGAAATAACATTTTTACGGATTTAGGCATAAGAAGAATGGCAGAGACGTAACTAAATTAGTTGTATTAGCATAATTATGCCGTAACCTATTAGGCACCCAGCTGATATGAAAGGCATGGCAGGATAAAACCTGTCCTTTTTTCCGTATATGAAAAGAAGCAATAGCGCTAGCGCAGCAAAAACTGTTATTATCTGGGTTTCAAAGAAAGCAAGAGTCTTGTCAACGCCAAACTCCATTATAAGTGACTGCATCACAATTCCAGAAAATATCAGTGGAAAACTAATGTCTCCGCCGCCAAGTATAGCAATCTTCTCGCTTTTTTCAACACTCTTAAAATCTGAGCCGCTAGGTATTGTAACTTTTATATCAACTTTATTATTTTCTTTTGGCTTATAAGGAACTGTGAGACCGGCAAAAAGCTTTGCCTCTGTCTGGAAATTAGCCATCTTAACCATGTGTTTTGAATGCCAAACGGCATATGCATCATATATAGCTATTATAACAAGTAAAAGCACTCCCATAATAACGCCGTTTTTTAATTTAAACAGAGGAACAAAAAGATAGGCAATTCCTGTATACATCAATATTTCTGAGATATTCTGTACATAAAAATTTGGTTTAAGGATTTTAAATATGACAAGTGTAAGAGCAATCCCAAACGCTATGATTCCAGGAAGAAATATTCCAAGCGCTGTGCTAACAGTCATTAATACTGCAAGAAAAAACCAGGCTTTCCATAGCTTTACCTTTTTGAATCTTATAATAATAAGAAGTATCAATGTTCCTATAACTATCGCGCTAATCATATACCAAAACGCCTCAGTGCTGTTCATTTCTGGACGCTCGCCAATTATTGGGTCATTATAGCTTACGCTTTCAATCTTCCCTGTGGTCATATTCTTATTCACAGTCATATCTTTGTTTAGTGCATAAAGGCCAAAAATCTGAGAAAGAAGAAATATGCTTATGAGAATAAACGTAATCTTAAAATTATGCTTCATTATTTAATCATAAAAAGATGTTATATTTAAATGAATCTGATGCTACTATGCCATTCAATAAAACAATAAAGTATTTAATCTATAAGAATTAAACAATAATCATGAAATATTTCCATTCAATAAAATTAACTGTTTTTTGCAAGCCTGAGGATGATGAGGAAAAGATAAAACAGGCATTAGTTTCGCTTGTTCCTTTTGATTTTGAAAAAGAAAAGATTGAACTAAAATCTCAGAAAGCAGATATTATTCTTGACAGGAAAATAACAATTCTTGAAGTGACTCTTCAAAAACAGCGCTACACACAGGCTTTTTTTGAATACTTGATGTCAAAGCTTGATGACAGACAAAGAAAAATATTAGTTGAGCAAAAGGAATCCAGACTTGATGATACGGCAGATTTTTTCATAAGACTTGATAAAGAATATCTATTAGAAAATAAGTTTGTATTAACAGATGATGGCAATTGTTTTCATATAAGAATCTCAATTGCTGCGTACCCAGCCAAAAAAGAAGTTGCGATGAAGATTCTTGATAAAATTCTAGCTTAACCTAACATACATATTTTCCTTATCAATTATCCCTTCCATACTGCTTCTGAATTCATCTTTATCAAAATGAGAACTCACAGATAATACTTTAATATCTGCTTCTTTCATTCTTTCATCCAATATTTCGCCTACAATCTTTTTTGCATGCGGTGTATACAGGACTTTCCTGCTTGCGCAATTCTCAATACTTTCAAGAAACACAGTTACCAAATCAAATTCAACCATTCGCATTAATGCAAAATCTCTTACATTGCCAAACTTAGCGTGATGTTTTTTGTAGTAATCTTTGTAATAGCTTACTGATGCAGGAACATTTATTCTGTCAACATCATTGAAGACCTTGAAAACATCATCTTCAAGAAGCCCAGTTCTTGACAGCCTTTCAATTGCATTATACGTTTCTTCAAGTGTGAGTGTTTCATCCCCAAACATTATTGAAGGATTATTTAGCGCAGAAATTTCCTTGTCAGAATCAAATTTCACCAAATAATTCCAGTCATGAAGCCCGACAATACTCTTTACTGTATCAATGGAGTCGTTTCTATAATCTTTTCCTCGCATATGCATCTCAACAATCCTCATGCCTTCATACATATGCCACACTCTGTTTGCAAAGCTGTCCCACTTCATATTGTCTCTAGAGTCAAGAGTTTTATATCGTCCTGAATCATGAAATATAACTGCAGGCACTATTATGTCGCGAAACTCTGAGTCATATTCCTTTACAGTTAATGATGTTGAAAAATCAATGTGCCTTTTATCCCAGACATGTCCATTGGCGTTAGCAAGCTCATAATAAGGCAGTGCAGCGTGATAGAGTTTCTGTTCTTTTTTTGAAAGAAGCTTTTTAACAGCTTTACTGTCTCTGGATGATCTTTCTTTGACTATTATCTCAAGAAGTTTTATTCTTTCCTTGGCGCCATTGCTATAATCCATCATTCAAGGATTTGGTATTTTATTTATAAATTTTATTAAAAAAATCACTTTAAAGTAGTAATCTAAGTTTATATCCTAACTATCACTCTACTAATATTAAAATATATATTTAAAGAAATGTTTAAATATCATTAACTTAATCATACGTCAAAAAGGGGTGTATTATGTGGAGTTTGCTTAGTTTTTTCAAGAGGAAGGCTAAAACTGAACCTGTAATAACTCCTCCCAAACTAAGCGATGAAGTTTCTAAAAAAGAAGATACACATATTCAAAATATAATCAATCACAATAATAAAGTTGACACTGAACCTTTGTTTGAACTTGATCCAAAATTATCATTTGAACTTGACCTTCTGTTAAATCCTCCAAAAGAAATACCTTACAATCCTTCTCAAGACATCCCATTCACAAAGCAAAGTATTCAAGATGCAGAAACTAGAAAAGAAGATGATATGAACTTGGTGCTTCCAGAAAACATCAGAAATGAATCAATCGAAGTATCCAAAGAAAAATATTTTTATCTTGATGATGGAAGATATTTCAAGTCTTTAAGTGATTTATATAAAAACATTTACTCAATCAGCGATGAATCATTTAACAGGCACATACAAAACAATGATTTCATAAACTGGCTAAGAGACGTTTTTTTTGACTATGAAGCATACCAGCTTTTGCTATACGCCAAAACAAAAGAGAGATATTCAAATCTTCTAAAAGAGCTTCTTGAGGAAAGAGAAACTAAAAACAGAATTCCAGAGCAGAAAGAAGAAAAAAATAAAATAAAAGATGAGTTAAAAAAATATTATGATATGGTAGAAAATATAGTCTTAATATCAAATCAGAATATTGAAAGAATAAACATTAAACTCTCTGAAATGAAAGAAACCAACAAAGAAGTTTCTGAAATTAGCGATATAAAAGAAAAATTAAATAATTTAACACTCAAAATTGATAAAATTTTAAATGATTCTGAAACTAATCCTCAAAATAAAGCAATGCCAATAAATGAAGAAATATCAAAGCTAAATGATGGCATTAATGTCTTATTTAATCAGTACTCAGATAAAATAAATCTTGAACTTTCTGATATCAAGAAAAGGAATGAATACTCATCAAAATTAAATGAAAAACTTGAAGAGTTAAGATTAAAGCTTGATAAGCTATCAGATGATTTTGATAACATAAAACAAAAATTGTCAAAGACGCCATCAAAAGAAGAATTATCTGAGTTAAGCAACGGACTTGACCTTGTTCTAAAGATATCAAAAAAAGACAAGGAAGAATATGACGAAACACTCAAAGAATTCAAAAGCATTCAAAATGACATTAATAACCTAAAAAATAATCTTATGTTAAACCAGAAAAATCCTTCAAAAAAGGAATTTGATGAATTTAAGAAAACAGTTAAAGAGCAGTTTGACGTAAAAATAAAAAATTATGAAGCCATTATATTCAGGTTTGAACGACAAACAGAGATTTTAACAAATCAAAATATTCACACATTAAAAAAACTTAAAGAAGAAATTGATAAGTCTAAAAAACCAGACTTAAGTGCTATTAGTATAAACGCAAAAACAGCAGATTTTGCAAAAACAGATTCTATTGATATTATCTCACGAAAAGTCGACAAGCTTGAAGATGAAAACAAGCACCTAAAAGTACTAGTTGAACTTCTTGAATATAACAGGGATAAAATCTCAAAAAACAACGACGAAAAAATACAGAAACTAAAAGATGAGATTTACAATTCAATAAAAAGCAAAGAAGGCAATAAAGCAAATACTGAATTAACACTCTTAAAAAAACAAATTCATGATGAGTTTTCCCAGAAACTAAAATATTTTGAAGACTATAATTTGCGGGTAAAAGAATCGCTTCTACTTCTTGAGCACCAAAATATCTCACTAAGAAACAAGAACGATGTTGACTTTAAAAAGCTTAGAGAAGAGATTTACCAGAAGATAAATAATCCTGAAAAAAACAAATAAAATATTTTTCTTACTTTCTTAATCAAAACTTCTATTTTAATATAAATTTATATTTAACTCACTATCTTTAGCTAATATGCCAAAACCGCATAAAACCCTAATCTTTGATTTTGCAGGAGTTGTTACAACCTCCGCACTGTTTCCGCGAGTTGCAGATGTTTTTGGCAAAAAATCAGGAGTCGGCAAAGAGAAATTTCTTAAAATGCTAAAATCAGAGGAGAAAGAATACCTGCTTGGAAACATCACAACCAGAAAATTCTGGAAATCTGTATGCATAAACACTGATATCTCATATAAAGAATTTGTTAAAGAAATATCATGGTACAAGATAAACAATGATGTGCTAAAGCTGATAAAAAAGCTGAAAGGAAACTACAAAGTTGTTCTTCTCTCTGACAACTATGATGCGCTTCTAAAAACAATATTAAATGATAAAAAACTTCAGAATCTTTTTGATTACTCATTCTTCTCAAATTCTCTTCACATGGTAAAATATCATGACGAAGAAAAAATATTCCGGCATGTTTTAAAGATGATAAACGCAAAACCTGAACGCTGTATCTTCATTGATGACAAGGAGAAAAATCTTATTCATGCAAAAATCATGGGAATACACACAATACTATTCAAAGACATCAATCAGCTGAAAAAAGAATTGAAGTCATGTTCTATAGACCTTGATTAATTTATTAAAACACAATTTAATTAATTTTTTAGAAAAATAAAGTAAGACGACTTTACAAGTTTCCCGTACAAAAGTACAGTACACCAGTGTAACGTAAGCGCATTTAACTTCGGTGTTCGATATGGGAACCGGTGGAACCACGCCACTATGGTCGTCCTAAACAATAGAAATCCGGCGCCATTTATAAATCTAACGGTGTACGACGGTAAAATCTTAACCTAACTTGACTTTGTTTCTGTTGACTACTATCTCTGAAACTTCCATATTCCTTGGCAACTCTATAAGTGTTAAGATTAACCTTGCTAATTCCTTAGGATCCATATAACCATCTTTAACAACCCCTTTCCCTCTAAGATTTGAATCCTCCTGGATGAAATCCAATGACTCTGACATCATCATTCTTAAATTCTAGCTGCAAGGACTTGATAAACCCTTCAACAGCATGCTTTGTTGCACAATATACTGAATGCTCTTCGTAGCCCTTCAGTGATGCAGTTGAACCGATAATTACAATATCACTGTGATTTTTCTTTATTAAATCAAATAATTTATTTACTAATTTAATCATTGAAGAAATATTTATTTGAAATGTTTTGTCAATGTCAAAACTTATTTCTCCTGTCTTTGCAAGCGGCATTATTCCTGCGTTTAATACTAAAATATCAAAATCAGCATGTTGCTTTTTTATCACATTAACAGTATTTGATATATCTTTATCGCTGCTTAAGTCAATTTTTATATCCTTAAAATCAGATTTTGTTCTTGATAGATTAACAACTTTAATCTTGTTTTTCAAAAATAAAAGCCCAATCTCCTTTCCAAGTCCGTTTGAAGCACCTGTTATTATTGCTTTTTTCATGTTATACTCTCTCAATTATCCATACCTAAATTTTAATATTAATAAACTAATCGCTAAAATTGTTTCTACAATGACTGTAAAAGTCAGAGGATAACTCTTAATACCAATTCCATAAACAATCCATAATATAAGACCAAAAATATAAATAGAATTCCACCCAATAGAAATATCCTTAGTTGACTTTGTTTTCCAGGATTTTATTATCTGCGGCATTAAAGCAACAACCATTATGATTCCTGCCAGATAACCTGTTAACTCAAGTGAACTAATCATTCTCCTTCAAACTCTGTCTGCGCGTAATATTTGTAGCCTGCTTCTTTTAGCTTTTCGCCGCCTTTAAGTTCAGGTAAGTCAACTATGAATGCAAGTTCAACAATATTTCCACCAATCTTTCTTACAAGACTTGCTGTGCATAATGCGGTGCCACCAGTTGCCAAAAGGTCGTCAATAATCAAAACTCTTTCGCCTTTTTTTATTGAGTCAGTGTGAATTTCAAGCGTTGCAGAGCCATATTCCAAATCATAGCTTTCGCTTATTGTTTTTCCTGGTAATTTTCCTTTTTTTCGAACCGGTACAAATCCTTTTCCAAGAAGATATGCCAATGCTCCGCCAAGGATAAACCCTCTAGAATCAATTCCGACAACAACATCAATTGTCATATTCTTATATTTTTTGTAAAAATCGTCAATACAAATTTTTAGTCCAACAGGGTCTTGCAAAAGCGAAGTGATATCCCTAAACATTATTCCTTTCTTTGGAAAGTTTGGAATAGTCCGTATTTTTTGTTTTATTACTTCACTCATGGTTTAACCTTCGGGATAGTGTATGTCAAAAGCTTTATCATTTTTCCAACATTTTTATGGAATGTGTCAAGAATTTCTTCCCATGTTACGGAGGTTTCATTTTTCATCCAACTATCATAATCAGTTGACATAGCAACAGCAGCATAAGGAATTCCTGCTTCGTTTGCAAGTATGCATTCTGTCGCAATGCTCATGTTGATTACGTCAGCACCCCATGACCGAAACATGTGTGATTCTGCTCTTGTTGAAAATCTGTTCCCTTCAATTGTTATCACAGTTCCTTTTTCATGATGGGGAATTTTTAGTGTTTTGCATGATTTAATAATTGTTTTTCTTAAATTATCATCAAAAGGATCAGGCATTGGCGTGTGTTTTGCATTCTTTGCGCCTCCAGGAAATTCATCATAAAAACTAAGTTTTCTAAGTCTTGTGAAATCAATAAATTGGTCAAGAACAACGAAATCCCCTCGCTTAATTTCTTCACGAAGGCTGCCGCACGCGGTTGTTGCAATGATGTGAGTGCATCCTCTTTCTTTTAATGCATGAATATTTGCTTTGTAATTAACACCAGTTGGCGTAATCGAATGATCTCGTCCGTGCCTTGCTATAATAACAACGTCGGATTTTCCGATTTTTCCAATTTTTAAAGGAGATGAAGGCTTGCCGTATGGAGTGTCTGCAAAAACATCTTTTGAGTCCATTAATATTTTAGGGTCGTCAAGACCTGAGCCGCCGATAATTCCTATTTTAACCATACATATATGATTTTTAGCATATTTATAAGTGTTTTCAATAGCCTCAAAACAACGTAAAGTATTTATACTACTTTATCCTACTTTATATTTAGGTGGATGTTATGAAGCAACAAAACAAAGTTTTGTGTTCAGAAAAACAGGTGTTTTTATGAAGCAACAAAATGAAATTTTGTGCTTAGAAAATCAGGTGATTTTATGAAGGAAAAAATATCAATAACTCTTGACGAGAATATAATAAAAGACATTGATTATATGGTTGACGGCACAAAGATAAAGAACAGAAGTCACGCCATAGAACTTTTAGTTTCAAGAACACTTGGTCATAACAGGCCAAAAATAGCAGTTTTCTTGCTTGGCGGGGAAGGAACGAGATTTCGTCCAATAACATACGAGATGCCAAAAGCTCTTTTGCCAGTTCAGGGTAAAACCGTTCCTGAGCATTTATTTGAGCTTTTCAAAAAATACGGCATAAAAAAGTTTGTATTTTCTCTTGGATACAAAGCAGACAAGATAAAAGAATATTTTAAAGACGGCTCAAAGTGGGGTGTTGAAATAGTCTATGTTATTGAAGAAAAACCTCTTGGCTCAGCAGGTGCAATAAAACTTGCAAAAAAACATCTGGAAAACGGACCATTTGTGGTAACCAATGGGGATGAACTAAAAGATATTGACATTGAAGACATGTACAACTTTCACAAGGAAAACAAAGCAAAAATAACTGTTGCATTAACAACAGTTGAAAATCCGTCATTTTACGGCGTTGCTGCAATGAAAGGAAACAAAATAATAAGATTTGTAGAAAAACCAAAAAAAGAAGATGCACCAAGCAACTTGATAAATTCAGGACTTTCAATCTGGGAACCAAGTGTTTTAGAACAGATTCCTGAAGGATTTTCCATGTATGAAAAGGATGTTTTTCCAAAGTACGCAAATAACGGAGAGTTATTGGGGTACGTTTTTGGAGGACAATGGTTTGATACAGGAACACCAGAAAGATATGAAAAAGCAATAAGACAATGGAAGGGGTTATCAAAATGACAAGCGAAAAAACATCACAGCGGCCATGGGGTGCGTATACAATACTTGAAGAAGGGCCTCAATACAAAATAAAAAGAGTAGTGGTTAATCCAGGAAGTAAATTATCGCTTCAAAAACATATGCATAGGTCAGAGCATTGGGTTGTGGTTTCAGGAACTGCAAAAGTTATAAATGGAACACAGGAAATGATAGTTCATGTAAATGAGTCAACTTATATCCCAAAAAATACTATGCACAGGCTTGAAAATCCTGGAAAAATTCCATTAATATTAATTGAGGTTCAGTCAGGAGAATATCTTGAGGAAGATGACATAGAAAGATTTGAAGATGATTATGGAAGGATAAATAAATAACTTTTTAAATTAATTATTTTTTTAATGATATAAGGAGTGGTAAAATATGAAAATAACAATTTTTGGCGCAGGATATGTCGGCCTAGTTACAGGTACATGTTTTTCAGAACTTGGTAACGATGTCGTTCTTGTTGATATAGATGAGAAAAGAGTTTCTAACTTAAATAAAGGAATTATCCCCATATATGAACCTGGACTTTCTGAGATGATAAAAAGAAATGTTGACGAAAAAAGACTGTTTTTTACAACAGATTCAAAAAAACCAATTCAGGATTCTGATTTGATATTCATAGCTGTTGGAACGCCTCCAAAAGATGACGGCTCAACAGACTTATCATATGTTCTTTCTGTTGCAAAAACAATTGGAAAAAACATCAACAGATATAAAATAATTGTCGACAAATCAACAGTTCCGGTAGGTACAGCTGAAAAAGTTCGAAATGAAATAAAAAAAAGCATGACAAAAGATTATGAATTTGACGTTGTTTCAAATCCTGAGTTCCTAAAAGAGGGAAGCGCAATACAGGATTTTATGGTTCCTGACAGAATTGTTGTTGGAGTAAATTCAGAAAATGCAAAAAAAGTTATGAATGAGCTTTACAGCAGCCTTGCAAGAACTCATAAACCGATAATATTCACTGACATTAAAAGCGCTGAAATAATAAAATATGCATCAAACGCAATGCTTGCATGCAGAATATCTTTTATGAATCAGTTGGCGCCTTTATGCGAAAAAGTTGGAGCAGACATAAAAGAAGTTGCAAAAGGAATAGGTCTTGATGACAGAATTGGTCCAAGATTCCTGCAGGCAGGTGTAGGCTATGGTGGAAGCTGCTTTCCAAAAGACGTTCAGTCCCTCGCATCAACATTAAAAGAATATAATCTCAATTCAGAATTAATAGATGCGGTTGAAAATGTAAATCAACATCAAAAAGAATCAATGATAGACAAAATCCATTCATTAGTTGGAGAATTAAGCGGCAAAAAGATAGCTTTATGGGGACTTGCATTCAAGCCAAAGACAGATGATATACGGGAAGCACCATCAATGGTTTTAATAGGGCAATTAATAAAAGAAAAAGCGATAATCTCCTCATTTGATCCTGAAGCAATTGAAAATGTCAAAAAAATTTATCCAAGCCTGAAATATTCAGACAATATGTATGACCCAGTCAAGGACTGTGACTGTTTAGTAATATTAACAGAATGGGATGAATTCAGAAGCCCAGATTTTGAAAAATTAAAAAAACTGATGAAACAGAAAAATATATTTGATGGTCGAAACATATATCATCCAAAAACAATAAGGGACAAAGGATTCAAATATTTAAGCGTTGGACGAAAATAAAAATGAAGACAATACTTGTAACTGGAGGCGCAGGATTTATAGGATCGCATCTTTGCAAAAAACTTCTCGAAAAAGACAACTATGTAATTTGCGTTGACAATTTATTTACAGGTTCAAAAAACAACATATTGGGATTGTTAAAAAACAAGAACTTTGAATTTCTTGAGCATGATATTATCAAATCTTTTCCAGTAGACAAGCATATTGACGAAATATATAACCTTGCATGTCCGGCGTCACCAGTGCATTATCAATATAATGCCATAAGAACAATAAAAGCAAATACTGTTGGCGTTATAAATATGCTTGGAATTGCAAAAAAGCATAAAGCAAGATTTCTTCAGGCATCAACTTCAGAGGTGTATGGGGATCCTATTGAACATCCTCAAAAAGAAACTTACAGGGGAAGTGTCAGCTGTATTGGTCCAAGAGCGTGTTATGATGAGGGAAAACGTGTAGCTGAAACGCTTTGTTTTGATTATCATCGCCAACACAAAGTCGACATAAAAATTATAAGAATATTCAATACATACGGGGAGAATATGGCCAAAGATGATGGACGTGTTGTTTCAAATTTTATAGTTCAGGCTCTTGAAGGTAAAGACTTAACTATCTATGGTGATGGTTCTCAGACAAGAAGTTTTTGCTATGTGCTTGATTTAGTTGATGGAATAATAAAAATGATGGAAAAAGATAATTTTATCGGTCCTGTAAACCTAGGAAATCCAGATGAATTTACAGTAAAAGAATTAGCGGAAAAAGTGATAAAACTTACAAAAACAAAATCAAAGATAATATACAAGCCGCTTCCTCAGGATGATCCAAAACAAAGAAAACCTGATATAACTCTAGCAAAAACAGAATTGGGATGGGAGCCAAAGATAAAACTTGAAGAAGGATTAAATAAAACAATTGAGTATTTTAGAAATCATTAACATAAATTTCATTTTTTAATACCATTATAAACTATTTTTATTGTATCATTAAACTTTATTTATCAAGATTTACTATTGAATATACATCATGTCCTTCTTTATTTATTCTTTTCTTGCCTCCAAGACTTTCTACATTGATAATAAATGCGCATTCAACAATATCTCCTCCAAGTTTTTTCACAAGATTTATTGCAGCAAGGCATGTGCCGCCAGTTGCCAACTGATCATCAATAATAAGTATTTTTTCCCCTGCATTAATTCCATCTTTATGAATTTCAAGTGTTGCATCACTATATTCATAATTATAATGAACACTAATTTTTTCATGAGGGAGTTTTCCTTTTTTTCTTGCTGGTACAAATCCTTTACCCATCATATTGGCCAGGGCGCCTCCGATTATAAAACCTCGCGAATCAATTCCTACTATCATATCAATATCAATATTCTTGTATCTTTCATAAAACTTGTTCATTATCATCCTGAAAGTTATTGGATCCTTTAGAAGTAGTGTAATGTCCTTATATATGACACCTTCTTTTGGAAAATCTTTTATCAGTCTTATCTTATTTTTTATCAATTCTTCCTTCATCAAACGATAATTTTCATTATCTTTATAAATATCTCTGCTTTTTATTCTCTTTATAATATCATATAACTTATACGGTGATAATTTGAAAAAAGCAAAATTAAGAGTTTTAATGCTCACTTCATCCTACCCTATTAAGGGATCAAATCTTGGCCCATTCATACAAAATATCGTAAAGGGTCTTGTCAAAAAAGACGTTGAGGTAGGGGTAATGATATTTTCTACCTCAAAAGAATATAAGGAATATAAGAAAGATGGAGCAATTATATATGAATATCCATATACAAAATTTCTTTCGCCGGCGCTTCACAAAAAAAGAGGGCTTATTCCATCAGTAAAAGCAGGAATAATACCTAAACTGGAGCTACTTGGATATTCAATTAATACAATGAAATATCTTATAAGAATATCAAAAAATTACGATGTAATCCATGCTCATTGGTTTTTGCCTTCGGGGTTTTTTGCCTGTCTTCTAAAATCTAAAATAAAAAAACCGATATTAACAACTGCGTGGGGAGCAGAATTTCATCTTTCTAATAATATGTTAACAAGAAAATTCCTAAATTATGTTAATACAAAAAGCGATTGCGTTGTAACCCCTAGCAATTACATGAAGGTTAGGGCAAATATATACGGGTTAGATGTGAACCGTATTGATGTAATTCCAAACTCAACAGACTTAAAAATGTTTTCACTTAAACGAAAAGAATCAGACAAAATAATCATAGGAACTGCAAGACGGCTTGTTCATGAAAAACGTGTTCAGGATTTAATTATGGCATTTTCAAAGATTAAAAATATCAATTCTGAACTCTGGATACTTGGCGATGGACCGGAAATGGATAATTTAGTAAACTTATCCAAGAAATTGAAATGTGTTGATAAAATTAAATTTTTAGGAATGATAAATCATAAAGAAATACCATCCTATTTCTCAAAGATGGATATCTGTGTTAATCCAAGCATACAGGAAAGCATGGCAACTATCACTATGGAAGCAATGTCTGCAGGATGTGTGATGGTGGCAACAGATGGATGCGGAAATGATGAAGTGATAACAAGCGGAAAAGACGGATTTTTGTATGAAGGAACAAATGTAAATGATTTGAAAAATCTTCTCCAAAAGCTTGTTGACAACCCTGACCTAAGAAAAAGCATAAGAACCAATGCAATTGAAAGGGCGAAATTTTTCTCCTCTGATAAAATTGCCGAAAGGTACAGGAAATTTTACATAAAACTTGTGAATTAAACTTTGCTAATTTACAATTTTATTCTCCTCAATTATTTCTGAATTTTGCCATTTATTGTTATTAACATTTTTTGTATATCTAAATAATCTTCCAAATTCATTATTTTATTCACTTTCTTATTTTTATTGTTGTCTATCAGTGATTTAATTTCCTCTTTTACCATCTTAGTCAAATCATGTTCTCTTGCTTCAAAATATCTCTTATTATAATATAATATCGGGTATTTGTGCATATTGTTCCCTGAAAATGTAAGGCTTAGCAGTATATTTCCATTTTCATCATATGCATAAAGATTTCTTCTTTTTTCTTTTGATTTCAAATCAGTCATCAATTTTATTTCAAAAGGATAAGGCTTATCAATCTTATATTTAATCTCTAAATTTGTACTTGAAGAATTATTCACTTCAATGTTTCTTGTTATTTTAAATTCGTCAAGCCCTATTTTGCTTAGTACCTGAATCATATGAGGAAGAAGGGCTGTTACAACAGAATATTTCCTCAAATGTTCTTCTGAAAATGTCTGGCTGAAGTCAACAGTAACTTTTTTTAGTTTATTGTCTTTTTTTAGTTTATTAAGTATTAAGCGTGTTTTATCCAGAATATCGCAATAATGCCATTGTGATGCTACAAACATATTAGTATTTTTTTCCTTTTGTATTGTTAATAATTGGTCAATACTTTTTTTAGCAAGCGGAAGTGGTTTTGGTAGTATGATATTTTTTGCACCTGTCTTTACAAGTTCTTTGACTATGTCTAAAACTGAATTTTCGTGTACACATAAATCGAATAAGTCATTACTGTCTGCTTTGCCGAATTTTGTTTTCCACTCGGTCAAATCTTTAAAAAATGGAACATTTTTAAGCGGAGAATTCTCAACCTTATTTTTATCGTATGAATTTGCAATTACTGCCTTTATTACACAGTTGTTATTTCTTGTGTACTCCTTTGAAATTAGGTCAATAGCGTAATGCCCAGAACCAATTATTGTAATTTCAATAATTTTTCTTTTCATTATTAATAACCCTCTGCAATTCTATTATTCCCTAATTTTTTATAGAACTGGTTACCAGATTTTTATATTTATCCTCTTTTTCTGAAATAATCATCCACTTCTTCAGTAATTTTTTCAGATGCAGGTATGGCAGCGCTTAATTTTCCAGAAAATATTGACCAGAAAGCATCTTTATGGTATAATATTTCTGTTGGTCTCGCATCATCTTTATCCCTATTTGGAAGAACAACTCTCACTATGTATGCCGAGTAAAGATATTGGCACTTATCCATTTCTTTTATGTATTCTTTTGACTTTTCAATATATTTCTGAAATCTTTTTTCTCTTCTTTCTTTTTCATTGTAATAATCTATATCGTGCTTGAACTCTGGCAATTTGCTAACTGATCTTTCAAGAACAGATATCTCTACATCATAAAGCATGTATTCATCCGAAAAACCGAATGGCAATATTCCAAAAAATGGACCATCCATTATTCCGCATCCTAACCTATCCTTCCATGGTACATGCACAATAGGAACTTCACAAAGTTCATATTGGTAATTTTTAGTTTCAAACCCCGCCATGGCTATTACCCTATTAATATTGTTATACGTAGCATTAATAATTGCATCAAAATTCAATTTTTCAGTTTTATTGTTCTTTTTTATCTCTATCTCAAATCCACTTGACTTATTATTTATACCAATAACTTCAGTTAATAGAAAAAGATTTATCCTGTCCTCATCTTTTAATAAATTTTTCAGTAGTCCCCTTAATACATTGGCATCGTATATGTGCTCAGGAACCTTAATGCACATCTCAACCTTGTCATGTGACATAGTTATTTTTTTAGGAAACTCTTCTGTATACGGCAGATTAAGTCTATTACAAAAATCCCTGTATTGCTGGCCTGTTGTAAGGCTGTTTTCTCTTGCTATGCAATAATAATGTTCAAAATTAGTAACGACACTTTCCTTAAACAGTTTACAGAATGCCTTTTGATACATGAAGCTTGATTTTGCTGTATCATCACTTCGAGGATAATGATATCCAAAATGCACCCTGTTCTGATTTATATAGCTTGCTCCACGAATAATCTCATTATTTTTTTCAAAAATAACTACATTAAATCCTCTTTCTGCAAGCTTTAACGCCGTCATGATACCAAAAAACCCTGCTCCTATAACTGCTATACTTTTGTTTTCAACAGCGTTTATTGTCAATTCTTTTGAGTAATTCATTATAAGTCAAAAAGAAGATTATAATCTATATAAACCTTATTAATTTTTTTTTGTTATTTT
>JAHFPP010000028.1 GCA_023266675.1 Candidatus Woesearchaeota archaeon | reverse complement strand
GTACCCCGCAGGCATAAAAATTGGCAAAACAGAACGAAACGGAAAATTTGAAATAAAAATGTATCCTCGATTCACAAAAGGATATTTTATCGTTGCATACAAGAAAGGACTTATGCCTACACTCGGAGGATATTCATATAAATACACAAACGGACTTAATTCGGAATTAAAATTATGGGGTTCAAATGCAAATGAGAACGGCTCCCCAAAAACACTTGTCTTAACCTCACGCGAAGACATAGTCATACCTCTTGAAATAAACAAGAAAAATAAAAGAATAATTGCAAAAACCCCTGAATTTGAAGACGCATTCAAAAAAGACATAACAAAACTAATTGATGACGCCAAAAAATTTAAAAAAGACATAACAAGCAAGACCAAAAATCTGGTATGGGCACAGGAAGAAACAAAAAGAATACTCATTAATATACGAATTGTACTTCTTGAACTTGTAAAAATCAGTTCAATTGAAAACAATCTCAACACAAAAATGGGATTGTTGTATAACGATTGCAATAGAATAATAAGCGAAGTAGACACTCATAATACTAAAGCACTGCTAAATGAGAACGCAGAGAAAATACAAAAGCAATTAGAAGAAATAATTGCTGAAATAGAAAAATAACTTTAAAAAAACAAAAACAACGGAGTGATATAATATGGCAAGCAGTTTTATGGAACAACTTACAGCACCAATTAGGTCAGGTGCAAGAAATTTTTTTAATCGTCTAAATCCTTTAAGCCAGGTAAGGGCAACACGAAGGTTTGCAACAAGGTTCATGGATGAAGAGGTTGCAATCTCAGACCCAAATAAATTGCCGGGATTCTTCTACAAGTTCACAAGAGCAGCAATAGAAAAAGGTGACACACCGCAGCTTGATAAAGGCGCACACCAATTTGAAAGTGAAGTTCTAAAAATCATAAAAGTCAATGAAAATGCGCAGTATGGCGTATTAATACATATACGAGATACAGTCAGTGACTTACGAAAAAGAAAAAGAGAATTCACAGGAAATATTGATAGAGCTGTAAGAGAAAAAGGGCTTACGCCTTCACAGGCTCAGGAAATAAAAAAAATAATTGAGGAAGAATTCACTTTCTGCTCACACATGATAACAAAAGCGCTTGATGAGATAGAGCGGCAGGAAATAATGGTTGCAAGGGAAAGAACGCAGCTAAGGTCGTTTCTCTTCAAGTTTGACATGACACTAAAACAGGAAATGGGGTTTTTTTACAACAGGATACTTGATTTGGACAAGAGCATGGCAAAGGACTTAAATGTTGTAGGAAAAGACATTGCAAAAACAGTCAGAGGCAATGCATCCAAAAATCAGCAGGCAAAACAAATATTAAACAAGGACCTTGCAGAAATACATAAACTTGTAGAAAAGGAAATGAAACTCATAATGGATGAAGTAAGGGATCTTATCCACCTGACGCTTGGCGTTGAGAACGGAATAAAAATAATCATGAACCGAGAAGTAATAGGAAATCTTGAAGGACAAATGAAGCTTCCAAAGGCTGTCGGCGACAAAATTATCGCTTACATGAAACTCCTTGAAGATGAAATACAAAAGACTTCAGAAGTTAATTACCAATACAGCAAAACTCTTGAACTTCAGGCAAGAGGAATTTAACTGTTTTATTTTTTATTATCCTTTTTATTTAACTTTTTTATCTATAATCTTTTTTAGTTTTTGTATTATTAAAAGCAGTCTTTTCTCATTGTTTTCAATATATACTAGTTCAAATTGTTTTCCTTCATATTGGCTTTTGTTCCGCTTTATTCGCAAATCATCTATTACTCTTGACTCTAGTTCATCAATATAATCATTTGTCTTTAATTGCTCTATAATCTCTTTATGCGCATAATCTCCAATCGCTTTTTTCCCATCAAGCAATAATATTGCAGTTCCAATCTCTTTTATTATCTCATAATAATTTTCTGCGATGATTGTAGGAAACTGTTTGTATTCTGCTTTTTTTATGAATCTCTCCCGAGTCTCAGTCATAGATATCATTGACTTGACTTTTTCTTTGTCAACACTCACATTTATTATCATTAAAACACCTTAAAATATCCTTTCATCACAATTCCATTAGCTAAATTATTCTTAAGCTCATTTGAAATATTTTTTGGAAAAGCTTCATACATCAAATGAATCTTTTTACCAAGCGTCTTTTCATAAATCTCTATGTTTATTTCCTTTTCTTTTCCTATAACAAATATGTCAATATCTGAATCTTCAACAGATTCTCCTTTAGCATAACTTCCATATAATATTATAGCATCTGGTGAGACTTTATTCCATAGTTCTTCAATAAATCCAGAAACATTCAATTCATAAATTATACTTAATTTCTTATAAAGCTTAAATCTCTCATTATCTCTTAACGCAGTATACAATGGGATTTTATTTTTTTCAAAACGTTTAATTATCTCATCTGTTTCAAACTCTTTTAAGTAATTCATTACAGATTTTGGAAAAACTCCAGATGCCCTGCTTATCTCTCTGAGTCTATGGCTCTCGGTAGGTGCATCAAGAAAAACTTTCAAAACTTTATATTTGTTATAATTTTTTAACATTTGATATAATATTATTACACTTGTTTAAATATTTTACCATTTTATCATTGAATCCTTCTTTTTCTACAAAGCCCAAAACCAATAAGTATTTATATAGGTATTACATATTATGTTATTTATAGTATGCTATAAGATATTACATGGTGTAAATTCGTGAAGTTCCCGACAAAGCTTTGGAAGCGGAGCAAAAAATCATTTGCAACAACAATTCCGCACGTAGCTTTACTTGGCCTTGACGAAGACAAGCCTCACAAAGTTGTCTGGGAGTTTGACGTAGCTCTTGGCAAATGGACGATAGCGATAGTTCCTGAAGAGGAAGGTGAGAAAGATTAGGCGGCTAAAACTAATCACCTTCCTAGTATCAGGAATATTCTTGACAGACAGCGTTTTTGCGTCGTCATTATTCTCCGGGCAGCCGGCAACAATATTTGGCAATTCGTTTAAACTTTTAATCAACGTGCTTGAAAACACGTGGGTGCGCCAAGGGCTTTCATTGATTGCAATAATATTCATCTTCTTCAAGCTTTACGAGGCAATAATAAAAAAGATAAGCATATTTGCAGAGAGCTCAAAAGGTATAGCGATACCTCTTGCGCTAATGTCAACGCTTGCAATATACTGGAAAATTCCGTCAGAAAAGATAGCAAATTTGTTCTTATTCTTTGCAGCAGCAATAGTAATAATATATCTAATCACCTGGATTTTAAAATTTGCAAACTTCATGAAAGGAGGATACAATCCAAACAAAGCAATACGAGATGAAAAGCACATAAAACAGGAAGCTAACGAAGGAATGGCGCTTGAGAACAAGATAATTAATACAGAGAATACGCTTGGAAATGGAATAAATCAAGAAGCTCATAATGATATTATAATGAGAAAACTGCTTGAAGAACTGAAAAAAAGAGCGGAAGCAGGACAAAATGATCTTAAAAAGATATACAACGATACAAAGAGGGACTAAAGATGTGGCTAATTGACAAAATCTTTGGAAAATCATTTGAACGTAATCTCAAAAATCTTGCAAATGACATAAGAATAATTGCAGGATACATATCAGAAACAATTTCACGAGAAGGAAACGATTTAAGAACGCTTGAAGAAGAATCCAAAAAAATAATTGAAGGCACAAAAATCATTACGTCGCTTTACAATAATATTGAGCAAAAGAAAAGCAATGTCGAGCGGGAAAGAGTACATGACCCGGGGAATTCATCAATAATAGCAGAAGAGATGAGGGCGATAATTGATGAAGAGAAACTTTTAAGAGAAGTTGGTGCAATGAATTCTGACATCTATCACGACACCGCAAATCAGATAGACCTTCTAAAGCAAACCCATCAGATATCACTTGGACTTAGAGACGTATATATCCAGATAGTGCAAAACAGTCATACTATCACAAATCAGCAGTCAATTATTGCAATTAATCATCTTCTTGAAAATATAAAAACATTCTCAAATCAAAAAATCACTCTGGATATCACGCTTGAACAAATACGCGCTGACAAGGAAAAGAGAAGGACTGCAATAATTGAGAGATGCAAAAAAATGAGGATGGATGACGAGGCAGTAAAAAAGATTGCAGGGCAATTAATAATGCTTGACAAGAAAGACAGAAAGATATCAAGCCAGATACCATCAATTCAACTCCATTTTTCACATTGAGATAATCAATCCACGCAACATTTATATACTAGGAATATCAGAAATAAGTTATATACTTTCGAGGTGAAAGCAAATGTTTGATTTTGACGATCCAAAAAACTGGTCAGCGCTTTTAATAGGACTTTTATTGATGGCACTTGGAGTCATTCCTCTGCTAAACACGTTTAAAGTTATCACATGGGGAACATTTCTTCATGCAAACTGGTTAATCTCTGTGTTTCCTTATCTTCTAGCAGTAGGTGGTGTATACCTCCTTATTGAAGCATTCATGGAAGACGACCATTGGAGACTTGTAAGCATAGTTGTTGCGCTTTTAGTAATTGCAGTAGGTGTGTTACAAATACTTTCAGTTTTCAAAGTGATAGGACTTAACCTTTCATTTATCACACCTTTAGTATATAATATATTATTCGCAATTGAAGGATTCTTCCTTGTAATAGCATCATTCGTTATGTTTTAAAAGGTATAAAAATGGCAAACCAACCCTATCCAGGAAATATGCAGCAAAAGCAGCCAGGAAGCGGCAACGGAATACATCTTTTGTCAGCAATTCTTTTTTTAGTATTTGGAGTAGTCCTGATACTTAAACTTTTAAAAATGAATTACATCTTCCTTCAGTATGTGCCAGACCAGATACTGTACTGGATTGTAGCCGTTGGATGCACGTTTGGCGGACTTTACATGATCTACAAAGGATACATCTACAGACATAAGATGATATTTAGGTGATGAGTTATCTCTTCTTTTCTTATTTTTTACCATATTAATTTTGGTGGTGTATAATGAATATTACAAAATACCACATAAGCACATTTACTGCAAATCTTTATGCAATCATAATCTCCATCTTTTTTATAGAATCCTATTCACTAAACAATAAATCAATATTTCCTGTTTTTTTTATATTCTCAATTGGAATATTAATTTTTCTTACGTCTGTTTATTATATCATAAAACCTTCAAACGGCGTTAAAATTTTTATTCCGCAAAAAAGCTACCTTCTGCTTAATCTATCCATCAGCTTATTATTTTCCTTATTTTTTATTAGGGGCATAGGCGTGTCAGGAATTTTTTATGTCATCTCCTTTTCATTGCTGATTTTTATTGCAGAGCATGTCATTTTTGACGGAGTTAAAAAATGGCACTTGTAAGCGGACCAGAAATTGCTGCAGCAATAAGCCTGATAATCACATTTGTCAAGGAGAACTTTATTCTTTGCGGATTTATGCTTATCTCATACTTTGTGCTGTATTTTTACGAGTTCATTCATACAAAATCACAAGATTCAGATGTTTACGAGATAGACATTGTCAGTTCAGGACTTTCAAGCATAATGGTCGCATTTATGCTTGTCGGGCTTGATGAAAGCTCCAAAGGATTTGATTTTTCACACATAAACTTCTCAGAGCCAACAACAAAGATGGCAGCATTTTTAGTTGCTTACGCCCTAATGCTTATAGTACTTGGATTCACAAAAATTCTTCCAAGGCTTTTTGTAATAATACTTGGAAACAGCGAACTGGATTTCTTTATAAATTTCACCGCAGTACTTATGACAGAAAAGACAACTCAGCTGACCCCATCACTTATTCTTGTCATTGCAGCGCCACTCACAATGCTATTCCTATCCTTAAGGATAAAGCGAATGATGGGCTGAGTAAATCATCACTTTAGGAATATTTATAAAGGAGAACTTTAGAGATATTAAGTATGGTTAACGTATTCAGTTTTCTAAAAGGAAAAAAAGATTCTAAAACTCTTTCTGAAAGAAATCGTTTAATCTTGCTGGATTCACATTCCAAAATAAAAGATGAATCTTACTCCAGATTAATACAAGACTATGACTTAAAACTTAGATTAATTAAAGAGTTTCAAACAAATTGGAGCATATCCCCTGAAAAAATCTCAAAAGAAAAACTTAAGGAAATACCTAAACTAAATAGAAGTATAATCACTAACTTGCAAAAATTAGTTCTTGATATAAATGAGGATTCTGAAATCATAAACTCTTATTTTTTTAAAATATCCAAAAAAGCATTTGAAAAAAATTTAGCTTCAAGTGGCATGAAAACTCAGCAGGTTGATATTAATATCCTTAAAGGTATAATCAAGCGAATTAATGAATCCTTGGATGTACTTTTACAGGTATTAAAACAGGAAAATGAATATCTCAAAAAAAATACTGATTGGAACACATACAGGGATATAGTTGAACACGGAGCTTTTTATGCGCTATTATCAACGGAACTGACAAAAGAAGGGGTCTTGAAGAAGGATATTTTTACAATACTTCATTATTCCAGATACGCAATAAATAAGATAGGAACTGAAATAAAAGTATTAAAAGAAATAAACGGAGCAGAGATAATTGAGATAAAGCACCCAAGTAGCATATTCATAAAACATGTCTTTAAAGCTTATACTTTTAAAATCTTTGACCCAGCAGAAGTTGACCCACTTGAAGGGATGAGGGATGAAGTAGATGAGACTTTTAGAGGAGACGCAGAATTCCCTGTAATCTTCTTGGGTATATTCAAGGAAGGAAAATGTTTTGGTGGAATCTATGGAAACATATTTAGAATTCCAGGGTATAGTGCAACTTTTGGCGCAATAGGCCTTAATGGCGTTGAAGAGAATATGCGAAAAAATAATGAAGGTAAATCAAATTATTTTGGAAAAGCGCTTTATGATACCATTGAAGAAGAGATGAAAAAACTTTCACCTAATCTCCATTTTATTGTGCTTGAAGCAAATATGCCGCCACAAGGTGAAACAAAACTTGAGAAAATATCTGACGCGACATTTTTCTGGCACAGGATAGGGTTTAAAACCCCAAAAGGCTCAATATATTATCAGCCTTCAATGACTTTTGGAGAAGATGGAACCGCACTTGAGGAAAAAATATTACTAAAACATATGTTAAAAATGATGCACGGAGAAACAGATATTGATTTAAAGATACTAAAAAGCGCAACAAAGCTAATGCTAACAGAATGGTATTATCCTGGTGAAGATGAACTTAAAAAACGCGCTTTAGCTAAAGCTAGGGGACATGTTAATGAAATAATAAACATTTTCGATAATTCGCTTGAGATAAAACCTAATAAGCACGTTGATTTGGTCTCTGTATATTGAAAATCTTAAAACTTAATAATCTATACCTATTCGGACATTGTAACTATAATCAAAACATTATTAAACTTCTCTAGTCAATTCATAATAATAAAATGGTAAACGATGAACTTGCAAAATTATTGAAATACATGGAATTAATTCATAAAGGGGTTGTTAATGCCGCAAAAATAAAACATGAATCTCAGAAGGAAGTAAATACGAGACTAGCTAGATTAAAGAAAGATTTGAAACAAGAGAAGTACAAAAATGTCCAAAAAGATATTTTAGACTTATATGGACTTATTGATGGTCTTGAAAAACCACTTTTTGCTTCAATAAAAAGACACTCTAAAAATTATAAAGAGTTAATGGCCTTTAATATTTCTAAAGCAGATAATGATGAACTAAAACATATAATCAATTCATTCGCAAATTTTATCCATGCTAAAGAATCATATATTAATGAACTTATCAGTATTTTTGATAAACAGATTATTATACTTAATGAGATTAAATTAAATCGGAATTATAATCTTAACAAAGGAGTTGAAGAGTTAAGCGATTTACAAAATAAAATTAATCATATTTATCTTCAACTGGAAAAAGATACAAATTCGACTCTTTTGCCATTATTTCACCAATTGATGCCTCCTGAAGGCATAGGTAAAAAATTGAAAAATCTTCTTCAACTTCCTTCAAAAAAAGAAATAATAAATGCATATAACACTAATGATATGATTATAAAATATAACGTTGCATTAGCAATGGGGGAAGTTATAGGTACTTTTGGAAGCGTTGTTGGTGCATGGTTTGTTTATTCGCTTTCTGATGACAGAATAATTGGCGCCGTAATTGGTAACGCTATTGGAAACTATGTCTTTGCAATAGTAACCTTTATCCCAACTTGGTATGTGTTTAATATGAAAAAAATATTTAGAGATCCAACTAAAGTATATAATGAGCACATAACCTTGATTAAGGACACTTTAAAAATTATTGGACGAAATATTCCTGCAGTCATTGCTACCTACGCTTTTGAGGCTGTTCCTATAGCGGCACTCTCTTTGTTTCCAGGTGTGCATCCTTCAGTTGCTGCAGCAGTAGGGTCAAAGATTGGAGGTACTCCATTCTTTATGGCAGTAAGTACTATAACAAATTATAAAACCCTTAAAACATGGGATATAAAAAAAATAAAGATTGAAGAAGAATTAAATGAAGCTTATACAATATTAGTCACTAAAACTTTGAATATACAATTATATTGGATTTGGAACTCAAAAGAATTGTCTTCAGATTACATTAAAAAGTTAAAAGGATTAACTCATCAATTAGATTTAGTTAGTTTAAGAATCAAGAAAGAAATTGAGGAAATTTCCAAAGATTCACCATTAACTCCTATTTTAACATATCTTCTGCTGGATGTTGAGAATATTGAACAAGATGTAAAAAATCTAAGACAACTTATTGAGATAAAAATGGTTCATTGTAATCATCCTGATGCGTTAACGCAAAAATATGTTGCTCAGGAGATAAATAGTCTAAGAACAAAAATAATAAATGATATCAAAAATTTAGTTGTAAAAATTAAATCTAATAATCCTATTAAACAAATCTAAAACAGAAAAGGGATAATAGCTTCAAAAAAATTTATGACATGTTAATCTGGAACAAGGTATTCACTCTATAATCAATGAGTATACATCTTAACCGGTCTTTTAGGTTTAAGAAAACTAAGCAGTGAAGACGAATACATTGCAAAACTTCTTTCGCCTGACAGAAAAAGTCTTAATTAATTTTTTTAAAATTATATTCATTTCTTGCTTTTTACAAAACTCTTAAGGCTTGACTGCTCACCTTTTGGCATGAACTTTTTCTCGGATTCTTTTATTTTTCTTTCAACAAACGTCGCAGTTTTATTCAAATCCGTGTTTTTAGGAATGTTGATAAAAGCGAATTTTATGTTTTTGCAGAAATGGGATATTATATACATAGAGTAATTTGAAACGTTGTCGCCAGCGTTGTAAGAATGCCAAGAATCTGAATCTTCGTCAAGAATCATGCTTAAAAAATAATGGTGCGGTTTTGTCTTTGAAAGGTATGTTGGCTCTGACTTTAAATTCTTCCGCTTGACATTTATTGCTTTACGTTCAATCCGAAACTTGTCACCATTTTCATGCTGACCTAGACCAATAATCAAGTCTGGCATTGTTTCTTTAATTTTTTTTAAGAAAATTCTTTTATTTAGCCTTAAAGGAAAAACCACTTTCACAATATCTTTGTTATCAGAAACTTTCTCAACAACAGATTCAGTAATATTTTTCTTCCAATGATTATAAGATTTAAATCCGTAGAGCAGTATCTTCATACTTCTTTAAATAATAATCTTATATAAGAATATTGCTAAAAATTTGAAGAAAAATTATTTTAAGCTTACTTTTGCGCCGACTGCCTGTCCTGGCATTCCTGTCTCAAACAAGACTCGTAGAGCGCCTTTATTGCCGTGTGCTGAACGTACTTTGCCAGCGATTTCTTTTCCTGCAGGGGACGTCCATACAACTGTTTTGCCAATCATTTTCTCTGCTTTTTCACGTGATTCTGTTGAATCAAGCTTTACAATCATCTGGTTATCGTATTGGTGGTGTCTTCCCATTCTAAAATTTACTATTGTTGCGTTCATAAACCTTAAGAAATTATTGCCTGTTTTTAAACGTTTCGATTGATAAACCTGTTTTGGCACGGCATCTAAGAATCAAATCAAAAAATAAAGTATAACAGGCAGTATCAAGCATCCCATTGCATGGCTACGCTGAACTCCTTTAAGAGGCGCTATCAGTCCAATTGACGTTGATATAATCAAAATAAATAGACCAATCCACCCTGATAAAAACAAAGTAAGCGAAGAAACAAATAATATTATTATAACAATTATCGCCTGATAATTAACTTTTGTAATTAAGGAAGAAAACCTTTTTGCAATAAAAAGCGACAGGTAAAAGCATAAAACACCGACAATCAATGATGCAAACACCAAAACAAAAAACTGAGCTAAGTTTATCTCCATAAGTTTTGATATCGCAATCACGCTTCCATTTCTTGCTTTTTCCAAAACGTAAAGTGTTACAAGTGAAATCATCATGCCAACAGTGTTTATCCCACCGACAAGAATTAAGAAACCTTCGTCGCCAAGATTGCGTGTAATCCCCTGAGCCACGACGGCGCCCTGTGCAGGGCCTAGACCAGGCAGAAATGAAATCAATGTCCCTGCAAAAGTTGAAGAGCTGACAGCTTTTAGCGCAAGCTCTTTTTGAATTTTCGGCTTTTTTATTTCCTGTTTTGGAATCTTGACTTTTTCAAGAAGCGATAATAAAAGCGTTGAAACACCAAATATGCCAGAGAGCATTGGAAACAGCGGTTCTTTTAAGTTTGGCATAGAAAACACTATTAATCCAAGTGAGCCTGAAAGCAAAAATAAAAACAAAGCCCAAAATGTGAATTTATCTTTAAAAATCATGACAATTACAATCAATAATAGAAAATAACCGATATACTCTCTAATAATTGGATAAAGAACAAGGAAAGCCTTAAACAATATTGGTATAAAAAGAATTGCAAGGATTAGTCCGCCAAGGCTTCCAAAAACAGTTAGATACACTGCGGCATATCCCTTTCCTTTTAAAAGTAGTCGATGACCTGGCAGCGCTCCCATTGCCTGCGCGTCATCAGGCGCTCCAAGATAAATAGACGGAACAGCATCAAGAAACGTGTGCGTTATGCTCATAGAAATAATAAATACAGCCAAAACTATTGGGGATGTATACAATAAAAGCGCAGGTGACATTGAAACAAGAATAACACTCACAAGATTAATGTGAACGCCAGGTGTAAGTCCTGAAATTGTCCCAATCAGTATCCCTAGAAGCAGTGCAATAATAAATTCAAAAAGCATATTTGTAATTATCTTAAAACTTATTTAAATAATTTTTTATTGTTAACTTTCCTTTTTATTAGTTACTCTCATTTTATTTTGCATAGATTTATATAACCTCATTATTTTCTTGAATTTATGAGAAGAATGACAGGCGCTAAGCAATTTGGAAGAGAAGACCGTAATGACAGGCCAAGCTTTAAAAGAAGCTCCGGCAGCTTTGAAAAAAGAATGCATACTGTAATCTGTGACAAATGCGGCGACGAATGCGAAGTACCATTCAGACCTACAGGTGACAAACCTGTTTACTGCAGTGCATGCTTTCGAAAGAATGAAAAACCTTCATCAAGACGAGATGAAGAAGATGAGTCATTTGAATTTGACGAAATAAACCAGAAGCTTGACAAGATTATGCGGGCTCTAAATATTGAATAATACTTTTTAAATTATCTTTTCTTTACTCTCAATAATTCTTCAGGACTGTATCCAAGTTCAACAATTCCCTGATTGACTTTTTCATACGTACTTCTGCCTGTAATGACTATCTTATTATCATCATCTGTAGACATATTTACGAGTTTTTCAATTCCATCAATAACTGAACTATTGCTGATATCCATAACACCATTTCTTTTAATTATAGCTTTCGTATCTCCATTAAAATAGGCATATATCCCAAAATTTCTCTGTAGCCCAAAATAATTTGGCTGTATATCATCAAGATTTGGATAAACAAGGCGCGGACTTGGTTTATATGTTGGATTTTCCTCAATTATACCAACAAAAATCTCTTTTTTAAGATCATCTAACTGCTGAATCTGAGGTTCTGTTATTACTACATATCTTTGATTCTTATCTAGACCTTTTGAAACAACTTTTACCCTAGATTGATGGTATGATACTCCATCGAGTGTTCGTTTAACCGGTTTAAACTTTACATTTCTAATAATTGCAAATGAACCAAAAAGTCCGCCATTAAAATAATACGGGTCACTTATAGCATCTCTAACATTAACTCGACTTCTGCTTGTAAGATTAACATTAAAGCGTTCTCCAGAATCTATGTATTCATCCAAAAAACATCCTTTATTTTCAACAACATCACCAAATGCGTGCTTATATTCAGTAAATACTATCTTTGCTGTCACAATATCTCCAGGCTGAAAACTAATTTTTGAATGTAGAAGATAAATCCTGACATTGTCAAAAACACCATATTCAAATTTCTCAATAGGCGCAACGTGTGCAATGCTTTTTTTGAAATTACCGCTAACATTTACAGTATAATCTCTTCCTTCAATAATCTTATTTTGCCTAATATTGTTCTCTCTTTCATTTTTCAATCTCCTAAATAATTCTTCATAACTCTTATTCATCTCTACTAGGAAGTAACTATTTATTTAAAAAAGTATTTAATCAAAACTTCATTTATGATTCTTAGACTTGCTGTTTGTGGTTCTTTCATATTCAAAATGCAGAAGCATCAATATAACCATATCTACTATAATCATTATCAGCAAAATAAATGAAAAATGAAGTAATACCCTAAAAATTGAATACCCTACAAGCAAAGACAATGCTATGCCTGCAGTGGGGTACGCCCATGTTTTTCCTCTCCATAATCCTGCTATCAGTACTATTTTTATAATGCCATTAACAAGAAGATATATTGCAACAAAATGCTGAGTGCTAAGTGAAAAATTCTGTGAAAGGTTAAAAAAATAAGCGCTTATAAAATCATGCGGATTTTCAATAAGCTCCTGTCTTGCTGCAGTCTGCACAAAGCTTACAACTTTCTGTGAACTTATAAACAGAAGAAATGCTCCAATTATTACCTCAATAACACCATTAATAGCTTTTAACGCGATGCTAAATCTAAACAATTTATGCAATGCTTGATTTTTGTGAAGACCCATAATACTTTATTATCAACTCTTCATATTTAAATTGATATTATTTGTTTTCATATTATCAATAATCTCTTCTTATAACATCATATGAACCTTAACAATGCACTAACCTAATTGATAATAGGTAATATTATATAGCTATTAATCAAATCTATTCCATGAAACGAACCAATTTATTCATTGGGCTCTTGTTTATGGCTTTATTCTTATACGGTTGTTCCGGTCAATCATCAACATGTCTGACATCAGCAGAATGCTCAAACGGGTTTATCTGTGATAATGGAAACTGTACTGCTTTTCTTTGTACTGCCTGTTCAGATGCAAATCCGTGTCCAATAACTCAAACTTGTACAAACGGAATTTGTACTATTTCAACACCAGCACCTTCTTGTGTTCAATCTGGTCAGAATTGTTTGGCTTCTTCGCCTAATGGTGGTTGCTGTTCTGGATTGACTTGTGATAATTCGACTTATCTTTGTTAAACACCACAAACACAATGTGTTCCGTCTGGTCAGAATTGTGTTGCTAGTTCTCCTAATAGTGGTTGTTGTTCAGGTTTAGTTTGTGACATGTCCTCTTATTTGTGTTCGACACCAGCACCTTCCTGTGTTCAATCTGGTCAGAATTGTTTGGCTTCTTCTCCTAATGGTGGATGCTGTTCTGGATTGACTTGTGATAATTCGACTTATCTTTGTTCAACACCACAAACACAATGTGTTTCTAGTGGTCAGAATTGTGTTGCTAGTTCTCCTAATGGTGGATGCTGTTCTGGTTTAGTTTGTGATATGTCCTCTTATTTGTGTTCGACACCAGCACCTTCTTGTGTTCAATCTGGTCAGAATTGTTTGGCTTCTTCTCCTAATGGTGGTTGCTGTTCAGGGCTAACATGTGACACTTCTACTAATTTATGTTCTACTCCTGCACCTTCATGCGTCCAGAGTGGTCAGAATTGTTTGGCTTCTTCGCCTAACGGTGGTTGCTGCAATGGTCTAACATGTAATGCAATGAGCAATTTATGCCAATAATTTTTTACAATACTTACAATAAACAAAGTTTACCTAGAATCGATACTAATAATATAATCACTAATTTTAGCAATTAACAAGTTTAATCCTCACTTTTTCCGCAAACCTTATAAATCTCTAGCTTTTCAAAATAGTCTGTGGGAGTAGGTGAATGTAATAGATGACAAAAATCAATAAGATGGTCCTTCACGGATTCAAATCTTTTGCCAAACGAACTGAGCTTGTATTTGGAGATACATTCAACTGTGTTCTTGGTCCAAACGGCTCTGGAAAATCAAATGTCATGGATGCAATATGCTTTGTTCTTGGAAAATCTGGCGCAAAGGGGCTTCGTGCAGAAAAAACATCAAACTTAATCTATAATGGAGGTAAATCAAAAAATCCATCTAAAGAAGGAGAAGTTTCAATCTGGTTTGATAATCTAAAAAAAGTTTTTCCTGTAGACACAAATGAAGTAAAAATATCACGAATAGTAAGGCCAAATGGTCAGTCAATATATAAGTTAAACGACAAAACAATAACACGCCAGCAGATACTTGACCTTTTGTCAATTGCAAAAATAAATCCGGATGGATACAACATAATTCTCCAGGGGGATATCATACGATTTGTCGAGATGAGTCCAATTGAAAGGCGGGGAATAATCGAGGAAGTCGGCGGAATTTCAGTTTACGAGGAAAAAAGAACAAAAGCTCTTGCACAGATAGAACAGGTCAACCTTCGGCTAAAAGAGTCAGAGATAATAATGACTGAACGTGGCGGGTATCTAAAAGAACTTAAAAAAGAAAGGGACCAGGCATCAAAATTCAAGGACTTAGATGACAAAATAAAGTCAAACAAGGCAACACTTCTAAGCGTAAACGTAGAAAAAAGAAATAAGGAAATCAATCAGCTTGATGTTCAGTCAAACGCTGCACGAAAAGAAGTCTCACTCATACAGGCAGAAATAAACAAGCTAAAACAGGATATAGCTTCAAGACGAGAAGAACAGAACAAGATAAACAGGGAAGTTGAAGAGAAAGGCGACAAAGAGCAGATACGAATCCAAAAAGACATTGAAAACATCAAGGTTGAGGAAGCGCAAAACAAAACTAGAGTGCAAAGTCTTACAGCAGAAATTGAGAGAATAATCCAGCGAATCACGCAGCTTGAATACGGAAAAAAAGAACACGACGAAAAGCTTGACAGGCTCTCAAAACAAAAAACCGAACTTGAAAAGAGAAAAGAGGCAAATAAGAAAGAACAGGAATCAATTGAAGTGAGAATTGAGGATTTCAAAAAGAAACATAACATTGCAGGTGCAGCAGAAAAAGAAAAAGAAATAGATGAACTTGACAAAAAAGCAGACATCAACCAGGAAGAAATCCAAAAACTAAGAATTGAAGAACAGAACCTTCTGCGAGAAAAAGACAAACTTGAACTAAAAGAAAAAAGCATTGACGAAAAGATGGAAAAAGTCATGATTGTCAAGAATGAAAATAAGAAAGATATAGAAAAGCTCACCCAGATGAGAATCGAATTCAAGAAATCAACAGTTGAACTAAATACACGATTAAATGAAGACTCCTCATTTTCCGCACAACTTCAAAATGCAAGGCAAAAGGCTCTTCGCGCAGAAGAAGAGTCATCACGACTAAGAGCAAAGGCAGACGCACTTCTTGAACGAATACAGGGAAACGAAGCAATCAAATCAATACTCTCACAAAAAGACATATTTCATGGCGTTTATGGAACAGTATCTGAACTTGGAAAAGCTAATTCTGAATACTCGCAAGCGCTTGAAGTTGCAGCAGGAAACAGAATATTCTCCATAGTTGTTGAAGACGATAAAGTTGCTGCAATGTGCATAAAACACTTAAAGGAAAAACAGCTTGGAACAGCATCATTTTTGCCTTTAAACAAAATAAAACCTGCAACCATACATGAAAATATACATACAATAAAGAATTCTACTGGCGTAAAAGGCCTTGCCCAGGAACTCACAACTTACGACCCAAAATTCAAGAATGTGTTTTCACACGTGTTTGGCGGCGCGTTAATTGTTGACGACATTGAGCGCGCAAGAAAAATAGGAATAGGATCATGCAAGATGGTAACAATGGACGGCGACTTAACAGAAGTATCTGGCGCTATGCAGGGAGGATTTAGAAAACGTTCCTCAAGCACAGGCGCATTCCTTGAAAAGGAAGTCGACGAAGAAATCAAAGCAAAGGAATCCGAACTTGCAGATATGCAAAGA
>JAHFPP010000027.1 GCA_023266675.1 Candidatus Woesearchaeota archaeon | reverse complement strand
TCTTTTTTTTATTTTACTTGACCTATAAGATAAAACAAAAAACAAATGGAAACAGCAACCTTAAGTAAAAAAGAATTAAAAAAAGAAGAACGTAAAAATCGACTTATTCCAAATGGAGTTCCACGTTATATTCGTTGTTATGATAACGGTGGTTCTGAAAAAGAAAATGGAACTGTTGACCGTTATACAGTTGTTTATACAGGAAATTACAGAGGTAAAACAAAACATTGGTTTGATTATGTTGGTATGAGCGGTGCGCCTTTTCACCCACAAGGTATAGGTATGCACGGACAAAGTGAATTTCAGCCAGTTGACCGTCCTTCATACGGACATTTGGGAAAAAAAATAAAGTTTTCTGACCTGCCAAAAGATTGTCAAACATTGGTTATGCAAGATTATTTGTACTTTTGGGACTTCACTGATGAAAATGGCAAAGAAATTTAAAGATAATTGAGGGGTTCCCGTTCCGTCCATAGCGGAAAAGGATGGGGTGAACAGATAGTGCTTTGTGTACAGGAGCGTAAACTATTTGGTCGAAGTGGGTAGATGGTTCGTAAACGTCTGCACATGAATAAACCTCTCGCCAATTGGAGCAAAGATTAATTTCTTTGCTCTTTCTTTTTTTTAATAACTTTGACCTATAACAATATGGAAAACGAATCAGGAAAAAACATAATGGTTATTGGCAAGAGCCTTGTTGAAATAATCAAGATTGCCGATGAAAAAAAGTTTCAGGTCGTACTTATAGGCGAAGGAGCAATAGATGGCGCTCGCGCTGCATTAATGGCTACTATGAGCAAACGACATGATGTTATTATGGTAAATATTGCTGACCTCCCTATATCTGACCAAAAAAGAGTAATGGATGCAGATAAAATTCAGGATATTCGCCCATCTCTCCCTTTTGATATTTCAAAGATTGAGCCTATTTCAATTGTAATTACCGCACCCGAACAATTACCTGAAGTTTTTATTAAAGCTCAAAAGAAACCTTGGGAAGTTTCTAAACAAAGAAAAAAACTAAAAGGCTATCAAAAAAGAAAGTGATTCTTTTTTCTGCTATCTCTGACCTATAATAATAAAAACTATGAACACTTATCTATTGGTATCCGCAATCGCATTTCTTGCTCTTGGAATTATTTGGAATAAAAACGATTTTCTAAATTGGATTGTAAAAGTATTTCTATTGCTATTAGGAATAACAGGATTTGCATATTATCTTATTTCAATTGGTTATATAGTAAAATCATAAATTTATAATAAAACACGACACAATGAGTATGAGAGGAAGTATATATTCTATAATGGCTATGGCTGCAATAATGGGCGGAGTTAGCGGCTCAGGAATGAGTTTACCAAGACAAAGATATAAACCACAGCCAAGAAAATTATCACCTGAAGAGGAAGTTATTGAGTTGGAAAAAAGACGAGCCAAATTTCTTTTGAGCCTGGAGAAACACAATTCAGAAAGAATGACGGATTTTCCTAAATGGAAACAATATGATGTTCATGGATTTTCAATCATTGCTTCAAGTGAAAAAAACGCAATCAGAGATATTGGTTTTCTTTTAAATCAAAGTGGAATTTATATTGAGCTGAGAGATATATAAGTTTCTTTTTTTTATTTTCCTTGACCTATAATAAAAAACAAACAAAATGAATTACTCCAAAAATTATCTTTCAGGTGCAGCTTTATTGGATGATGAACTTGAAGAGTTCGACCATAATCCTGCAAACTTCACCGATTCTATTGGTTGGACAAAAACTCAGCAAAAACAAGCTGAAAGTGTAAGAGGCAAGATAGAACTCGTTAAACAAGATTATGTTGGACTTGAAACATTACTTAATTCATTGAATGGAGATATTGAACATGATAGAGTTCAAGATTATATTACAGATTTATTTTCAAAAAAAATCAGCAAAGCAATTATCGACAATCCAGTTATTATTTCCTTTGAGCCTGAACAGAAATGCCCTTCGTGTGGATATACTGATGTACGTCAACGTTCAGGTTACGAAGTATGTTTTAAATGCGGACACCACTTCTAATTCTTTTTTTTATTTTCCTTGACCTATAATAATATGAAAACAAAAAACTTAGTACTAATTACAAACTTGCACAGTTCAAGCAAAGCAATGGTTGTAGAAAATTTTGCAGATGAAAAGGTTAAAACTGCAATTGAAAAACTTATGGAAATTAAGGTTAAAGACCTGAAGTGCGTTTCTGCTTCTGCGAATTATGGAATCTATGAGGTTACAAAAAAATATCGTGGTCTTAAAGATGAAGTTATAAAAATTGCAGGTATCAGCTATGAAGATATTGAAGATATAATTTTTCTTCAAGTTAATTATGCAACTCTATACGAATAATGGAAAAAACTTGTCATATTGCAGCCTATAAACTATATGTTGAAACTGCATCTGCATATTCAGTGCCATTAACATACGAGCAATGGCTCAAAAATCTTGACAATCAAATTGTTGATGTTATGGCAGGATGTTAATTCTTTTTTTCTTTTTCTTTGACCTATAATAACATATAAACCCCTAAATAAATAAAAAATGACAAATTCAAAATTTCTTAAAGAAGCAAAAGCGTTCTACAAGTCCGAAATGGAAAAAGTTACCAATGGTAAAGATTGGAAAGCTGAAATGAATTTTTTACATGGTGGATTAATTCTGCGTGTGTGGTTTGATGGAGAAAAAAGAGAATTTATGCACCGTTGGTGTACAGTTCAATCGCTCCCTGCACAGATAGAAGAAAATACGGAAAAGTTAATCATTCGTAAAGCAGGGCAAATATTGTCAGGCAGCAATGATGAAGAAATTTCAATGCAAGTTAAAATATTACGTAAAGCCTTAAAAGAACAGCCCGACCAAACAGCGGATTATGTTGATGGTATTACAATGTGGGAAAATGTTGAATATAGCTTTACTGTTAAAGCAGCCTGTGAATATATTGGAATTGAATAAAGGATTGGGAGTAAAGTCTCCCTTTCTTTTTTTTCTTTTCTTTGACCTATAATAATATAAACAAAAACAAATAACTACAATGAGAAAAGCAATTATAAAAAAAGGCAAGAACTATAAGTTTGGACAATCTCTTAAAAAAGGAGAAATAGTTTTAATTGAAGAGCATTGTATTGGTAATGGTCGTTATAGATTAACTGCCCATCCTCTTTATAACATAGTATTTGGATTTGCTGTAACTCCTAGCCAAATAGAATATGTTGAAAAAGAAAAATTCATTGTATCTGTAACTCGTACATCTTGGTCTTCAAAAGAAATTACAGTTGAGGCATCAAATAGAGCAGAAGCAGAGCGTTTGGCACTTGATGAAGCTGGCAACCTTGAATTTTCAGAAAAAGATGCTGAGTATAAAACAGGAAGTGTCTATTCCAAGAAACAATTTGATGAACTTTTTAAATAAATTCTTTTTTTCCTTTTCTTTGACCTATAATAAAAAACAAAAACACATGAAAAAGAAATTAATAAAAATGCTATCATTCCTTCCTGAAGGACAAGGATTAGACTTAGGACAAGATACTTTTCTTTGTACTGGCGGACTTGATGGAAGTGACAAAATATATGGAAGTGACAAAATATATGGTTTTGTAAAAGTTGATGGCGAATTAAAAGTTATAAGTAGAGGCACTTCTGATGGCTATCCTATAAATGATATGGACAAAGATGACCTTGATTATATGTTTAAAGGTTCTTCTATATCAAAGAAAATTGAAAGTAAAAAATATGAAATTGTTGATGCAGACGAAGTTTAATTCTTTTTTTTAAATTCCTTGACCTATAATAAAAAACAAAAACATGAAAGCAACATTTGTAAGTAGTTGGGATAACGGAGATAGCATTTTTAAAACAAGCTGCGACTTTGACATAGAAACAAAAACAGTATCAAACATTGAATCTGTGGATGTTGATGATGAAGATTTGTACTATGTGGATGAAGAATTTATTGAACTTCCCGATGGGACAATCATTAAAGACTTTACAAATGCAGATGAAGATACTGTATATATAGATGGAGAAAAACAAGATTAATTTTTACTTTAATATAAAAACAAAATGATAAAATTATTTTTAGTAGATTCCGAACCTACACAGCGTACTATTGAAGTAACTGAACAGTTGAAAAACGAATTGGTTGATTTAGACCTTGCTTGGTTTGATGGGAAAGACTGGTGTGTTATGGACTGCGAGGAATTAATGGAAGTATTGAAATCAAATAATATTTCTTTTTAGCTTATAATAAATACAAGGACTGTTAAGGTTAATTATAAGGCAGATGCTCATAGGTGTTAAAACTTATCTGAACAGGGTATCAAGGTAACTTCAAGTGCTATTATGTTTTAAGCCTTAGATGCGTAAAACGATACCAATGAGGCATAGGAGGAAGTTCAGCTCCTTGAAGTGGTTGGGAAGGGTTTATAGGTCGGGTGGTCGTGCCACTCACAGCCCACAAATAATTTTCACTTTAAACTCAAACAAAATGGCTAAAGATAACCGAACATCATTGCAGAAATATCCTGAATTTGAAGGATTGGTAAATAAATTAGCAAGTGAGGTTTGCAGCAAAATAAATAAAGAAGCTGTTAAAATTGAATCTACAATGCCTTATAAAACCCAATTTGTATTAGAAGAACTTATTAAAGTTTTAGAAAGCAGGGTTTAGAGTTTCTTTTTTTTCTTTTGCTTGACCTATAATAATAAAAACAAATGAATAGACCAATTGCGACATTTAAAGCAACAACTTCTGGACAAACAAACGGTACATTTTCCGTTTATAAAAGAACATTTGAGGCAAAAAACTTTCCTAAAGGCTCAAAAGAAAGAGAACAACTGAATTTAGATAATGTTACTTCTGAATATATGACAAGCCACAAATTTGCTATTCAAGGCAATAATCTATCAACAAGTGAAACAACAAAAGAATTGGCTATCGAAAGGGCCAAAAAACTTGCAGGACTTTAATTCTTTTTTTTATTTTCCTTGACCTATAATAACAAAACAATATGAGACAACTAACACTTAAACAAAAGAAAATGCTTGATGCCTTCTTTGATTCTAGAATCGAGAAAGATGAACTAAAAGTATTTGATTCAGGCACATACTTCAAAAATGGAGATTATTCCATTGGTATTGACGAAATGAATAAATATGATGATTTACTTATGGCTAAGCTAGAACAAGTTAATGATTGTGAAATTCTATATCAAAATGTTGACCGTTACCTAGAAGATAAAAGTTCAGCATACATTCACACAAAATAAAGATATTATTGTTAGGGGTAGCAATAGAGGGCCGTTTCCAAAAGGAGCGGTCCTCATTCTTTTTGGGCCAAACTCAATCCTTTCTTTTTTTTCTTTTCTCTGACCTATAAGGATATAAGCACGGAAAGTGAAACAGGCTCCGAGAGGTAATCCACTCCTGCCTTATATTTTGATTGGGAGTAAACGTGGAGTAATTACTTGCATTTTCTTTTTTTTCTTTTACCTGACCTATAATAATATGAAACCAAAAAGCTATTACATACCAACGTCTTTACTGACCACCAATAACGCAAAGACAATCAAAGGTGAAAAACTGGGCTGGAAAACATATATTTTATATATGTCTCCACATAGACAAAACTCAACTGGAAAAAGTATTTGTCCAAAAGCAAGTGCGGGATGTGCTGCAGCCTGTTTATTTATGTCAGGACACGGCTCAATGACCAATATCCAAAAAGGCAGAACAAATAAAACTGAGTTTTTTCTTTCAGATAGAACAAAGTTCTTAAATATGCTTTATATTGAGATTGCTCAAATTGAATTAAAACATAGACTTGAAGGAACAAAGGTAACAATCCGATTGAATGGAACAAGCGATATTTCTTGGGAGTCCTTTAAGATTGTAGATAATAAAACAATATTTGAGTTGTTTCCATCTGTTCAATTTTATGACTACACAAAAAACTATCTTAGATTCAATAAAGAATTGCCTAAAAATTACAGATTGATATTCAGCCGTTCTGAAACCAATGAGGCAATTGCTATGGAACTAATCAAAAAAGGAATTAATGTTGCAGTCGTATTTGATAAATTGCCAAAAAAATTTAATGGATACAAGGTAATTAATGGCGACCTGAATGATTTACGCCATCTTGACCCGAAAGGTGTTATTGTTGGGCTTAAATATAAGATTGTTACCAATAAAGGCGCAAACAATAAGATTGCATTTGAAAGTAATTTTGCAATACGAACAGCAGCGTAAAGTCTCCCTTTCTTTTTTTCTTTTTGCTTGACCTATATAAATAAAAAACTATGACACTCAAATTCTATAACAAGTTAATAAATTCAGTTGAGAAAATTCCAACTGTTACACTTGAAGAAAAACTCGATAAAGCAGAAACAATTGTTGCTATTTCAAAAATAATACACGAAAGAGGTGGAAAAGTTACTTGGGTAAAAGGAAAGTGGAAAGTTGAATATGCACCTTTCCCTGGCAAAAAATAATTCTTTCTTTTTTCTATTCTCACTGACCTATAATAATAAAACAAACAACATGAAAAAAATATTTGATAAAATCGCAGCATCAAACTTAATTAATATCTCAATTGATGAGTACAAAGAAGGAAAAAAACTTTGTGGATATGAATTAAATACATACACCAATGGCGGTGTTAATCAAATTGTATTTGTTGATTTCAGAGATACTGATAAAGACCCGAAAAACGAAAAAGATTTTAAAGAATTGTTTTTGGAGCGTGTCAATAGCATTGATATTGATGAAGAAATTGAGTTGCACCGTGAAATGAAAGATTATAGAGCTGCCTTTACGATTACTCAGGGCTTAAAAGATTTTAAAGATTGGAAAAGAGATTTGCTAAAATTGGCAAAAAGTTTATAAAGTCTCCCTTTCTTTTTTTTAATAACTTTGACCTATAAATAAAAAACAAATAACATGGCAGAATTAACAGTAGAAACAAAATTCGGAACAGTTACATTAAGAGATGCAATGATTGATACTGATGGAACAAACCTTGCTGATGGTGTAGAAGTTAAAGTAAATGATGAATTAATTGATGAACTTATAGGTGTTCATTTTGATGATGAAATGACACCTGAAGAAGTTGAAGAATTTATCGAAGACCATTGTGATACTAAATATCTATAACTCAATTCTTGAATTAATTAAATAAATAAAAAAACATTATGGAAGGTAAATTTGTAAACATTCAGATTAAAGGCGAATCAAACATCGGAGTTATCGACTTAGGAGAAATTAACTATAAATTAAAAGAAGCAAATAATAAAAATAGAATAAAATGTGCTTTAGAACCAAAATTGGTTGAAGCCTTACAAAGTCATTTTGATTGTGAAGTTAAAATAATTTATCCGCACGTTATTTCTATCAATCCAATTGAAATTAAAGTTGATGTAATAATCTGCGGACTGGATGAAGACCATCAAGAAGAAGTTATTTTAAATGAAACATGGCTATATTGATAAACGAAGGGGAGGCGAAAGTCTCCCTTTCTTTTTTTTGTTTTATCTGACCTATAATAATATATCAAAAACAAAAGACATGAATATGCTATTTCTTTTTTTAATTTGTTTAGGCTTATGTGTAGTCTATCTAATAATAGTATCGCTATATCACAGGTATAAAAATTCTAAAAAAGAAACACCACGCTTCCCAGGAATGTGGGAATAAAATATTTTCTTTTTTATCTTTTCTCTGACCTATAATAATATATCAAAACAAACAACATGAAACTTGTAAATGACTTCTTCAATAAAGTAAATAAAGAATTGGATGCAAAGTATTTTCCTGAAGTGAAATATTATAGAGACAATAAAAAGACTGCTGCAAATCATTATGCTGTTGAACTATATAACAATGGATGTTCTGCTTATGGAACTTTAATTCAAAAGTTATCCAACAATTGTTCTGATACAAAAGAAAATATTCACGCAATAGTTTCTAAATATGTTGAAGACTTTGAAGGTTTTGAATATCAACCATAATTTCTTTTTTTTATTAATCTTGACCTATAATATTATGAAAAGAATGTCAATAAAGTCATTAAAAGAGGCAGGTTTTATCTGTACCGATGGCAGCAAAGCAACAGAACAATGGGTGAAAAAATGTTCTGACTTGAATTTTGAAGTATATGAACGTCATGCAAATGTAATGCAAGAAATTGATTTTGCAGATTATACTGAAAAAAACATTCGTGATTATGTAAGTGGATATTACAATTCACTTGAAGACCTCAGAGAACAATATGGAGATGATAGCAATATGGTTATAGCTGAAATTATTTCAGAACAAACATTAGATGATTCTATTGAATGGGAACGTATGGGACAAAAATTAATTTAATTATTTTAATCTGAAATAAAATGAAAACAAAAACACAAAAATATCAAGAACTTGAAAAAGAAGTTGCTGTTAAGATTGAAAAATTAATTAAGAAAAAAGGCGTTGAAAGCGAACATATAACCGATTTGGTTTTAAAAATTCAAGATGACCAAATGTTTAATTTAGAAGGTGGACGTTATTTAACTGAAATAACCAGTAAAATATTGATTGATAATAATGGATATTCTTATAACCATTCTTGTTTGACCTTAGAACAACTTTGTGAAATTGCCGATTCTTTTTTATAAAAACCTTGACCTATAATAATATAAACAAATAAAAAAACATCATGTCAAAAAAAACACTTAATGAAACTTGCAAAGACCTTTACGAAGACTCAGGACAAGCAGCAGTATTTGAACATATCAATTCTTTTTCTGACAGTAAATTTAAAAAATTAAAATTAGCTTGGGAACGCTGCAATGCTTGTGAAACAATTTCTCCTTCTCAAAATCACAATTGTCTTGTATGCGGACAAGAAACAAAAACTGTAAAATTCTTTTATGAAGCACACGTATTTTATAGTCGAAAAAACGGTTTCTCCGTAGCAGTTGAATCAGATGTTGAATTAGAAGAAGAAGACATAATTGCATTAGCCGTAGAACAAAAAAAAATTGATGGCGAAGATGCAAGAAGTGTTGATTCTACTGATGAGATTGACGAGGAAACTTATAAAATGATGAATAATTTATAAACAAAATGGCACAGACACAAAAAGAAAAAGCTTTAAAGGTAGTAGTAAAGCTAATCAAGGATATTGATACCAATGTTTTACTATTAGATACATTAAAAGACGGATTTTTATCTTTAGGCGTAGCTGATGCAAGACAACTTTTGTTTAATATTCTAAAACAAAACAATATTGAATTAACACCTGATTATAAAATCAAAGAAAAGAAATGAAAAAATTAACGCTCACAATCGTTTTATTAGCCCTGATGACACTTTCCTATGCACAAAGCAAAAAAGAACAATTCGGGGCTTATAAACCATCGACAGAGGCACAAGATAACTGGAAGAAGTCTGAGCCAAAGACAGGACTTGAAAATTATGGAATCACCTCAACAAAGAAAAATTCTTATACCAAAGAACAAACACATAGGTTTATTGGTGGAATTGTAGGAATATTTGCAGCAGCACTCTCAGTAGTCATTTACACAAAAATACAAAAAGCAGCCAATGAAATTAATTAAAATCATATTCCTCTCCCTGTTACTCACATCATGCGCTCGGAAGACAGCACTTACAACTGAAATAATTAAGAAATACAACTTCTCGGAAAGTTCCCTGAGACAAATTCAACTTTACAGTTCAAAGGATATTGTTCTATCTAAAGTCCAAGATGAAAGTAATGTTACCGTTAAAGAAGGAAAGATTTTTCTTTTAGATGAAAAGAATAGTGAAACAGTTTTCATAAAGCGTGGCACTCCCTGTATATTAGATACAATGATTTCGACAAATCAATTGATTGTTAGTTTTGAAAACGGAGCAAATAGGTTATTAGCCTTTGGCAATGATAATTCAGGCTCGCTCTCCCTTGAAGCAGTTAGTTGGTTTGGAGGTAAAGGTAAATTGCAATATGCAGGTAAAACATATTCAGCAGCCAATGGAGATGCTTGTCTATTGGTTAAGGCACGAAAGCTAAATCGACTAAAAAGTAGAATGAGATTAGTTAAAGGGAGGAAAGTTTAATTCTCCCTTTCTTTTTTTTAATAACCTTGACCTATAATATTATGGAAACATTAACAGAAGCACCGAAAAAAGAATGGTTTAGAATCAATAAGAACGTTGAATATTCAACCAGCTTTAAATTCTTTCGTGAAAATCAGATATATATTATCAAAAGTGGCACAAGACATAAGTTCTGCAGTCGCTTAGAATCAAAAGTATTTCTTGAAAAAATTTGTCCTTATTTTACTGGAGACTATCCTGAATCAGATATTTTTGTAATGACGATGAAAATTCACAATGAAATATTAGCTGGGAAACACGGTAAAGGTAAATTTGTAGATTAAAAACATGGGACATCCAAACACAAGGAAACACAAAGCAATGCACTGTGGATACAAGGGCAGACCATCCGAAAGAGATGTTACTGCCCTTTTAGTTATGTATGCTGGAATATGCAACTCACCAAAGCAAAGCTATAAAAAATCTGCACTAGGCGTACAACTTAGACTGGATTTATAATTCCATACGTTTAACTATCAAAAATTGAGTAAAAATACACACACTTTGCTATGGTACTAAATTTATAACTATCTCATCTCCACGATAATGCGAATCAATTTCCACACATTTTTATCTCTCAATTCTATACTTTATTCTTTATTTATATTTTCCAGAATTATTCTGCAAATCTCTGAATCTCCCTGTTTTATTGGAAAATCGGCTATCTAATATGTGAATTATGTAATTAATTTTAATAATTCTGTAATTCTTGGAATACATTTTGAATATATCTTTGTATTGTAAATTAATTATAAACATTTAAAAAAACAAAAAAATGAAAATAGCATCAAAAAGTTTAGAACTTGGAAACGTAGACGTAAACGAGTTAGTTAGTGGAATGGCAAGAGCATACGAAGATTCATTGCTCTCCCTATTCAAAAAATTAAATGTAGGAGTAGCAGGAAAAATCTACTCTAAGCTAAAAGGAAAAAAAGTAAAAGCTATTGAGCCAGCTAAAGAGAAAGCTCATAAATTATCTTCTTATGAAGTATTTATTGATACTTTGAAACAAATGGGAAGACCTGCAATGACCAAAGAGATTGCAGCCAGAATTAAATTTGTTCATCCAGAAGTAAAATTCCCAAAGGACAAAAAAGTGTTGATGCAACAAATCTATAATTCTGCATCTTATCTGAGTAAAGAAGGATTAATTGTCCGAACACCAGTAGGAAAAAGATTATTTGAGTATAGCTTAAAACCTGTATCTAAAAATACACATGAAACAAATGAAAAATAAAAATCGTCATATTTCTATAACAGAGAAAACTCCCTGATAACATGGAAAATAAAAATTGTCATATATCTGTATTCGAGAAACCTTCCTGAGAAATCCAAGAAGGTTTCTTTTTTTTGTTTTGTCTGACCTATAAGATTAAGAAACAATAAAGTTTCAATCTAATTAATAAATTATGAAAAAAGTATTAGGCACAATATTGACAGTAGCATTTCTTGGAACTATTTTAGCATTGTTCATAAAAACATCAATAAAAAACTCTCCTGAAACTCCAAAAACACTTTCAGAAATAATCATTGAAAATATGAAAGAACATTCATCTGACTGGACTTTTATAAATAAGGAAGATACAATATCTCATAAAAACAATATGTTTGCTATGGATGATGAATTTTTCACAATTGAATTTTGGGAAAACAAAAATTGTAATATTAAAATAAAACAATTGACAAGTGCAATAGGTACTTCACTTACCTTGATTTCTCCTGATTCATTGGATTTTAATCATGAAGAAGACACAGATATAACATTAGCTAAATATGATTATTTCGATAAACCAGATTATAGTAAAATTGAAGCTGCAAAACAGAAATCTGAAGATTCAATAGCAAATTTAAGAATTAAGCAGGAAAAGTTAATCATAAGTAAGCTATGTAAATAAGTATTCCCGACCAGAGTTGAACTGGCATCGAAATGGTGAAAACATTTCATCCTGACCGTTAGAAGACGGGAACATTTGGTAGCGCTACGGAGAGTCGAACTCCGATTCATGAGGTGAAAGCCCATTTTACTACCCTTATAAGATAGCGCCATATATGTACAAAAAAAAAGATAGCCATTGCTGGCTATCCTCTTTGATTTTTAAGTTTCTTTATTTAATTGTTAACTCATAGTCATAGTGAAGCCTGCCGTTTGGCGTTCCTCTTCACGTTCACTTACTAATATGTTAACTAATGCTTTCATCTAATTTTTTTGTTTTACCTCAAAGTTTGTTTTCACAGGGACTAAGAGGAATGTTATTTTTACTTGTAGCGGGGGCCCGACTCGAACGGACGACCTCCAGGTTATGAGCCTGGCGAGCTACCAACTGCTCCACCCCGCAATATATTTTTATAAAGAACTTTCTATTACTAAATATGAGAAAAAAATGATTCTCACTAATTCATACGACAAATATATAAAATAGTTTCATATAAACCAAATAAATTTCAATTTCTTTTTTTTCTTTTCTTTGACCTATAATATTATGGACACAAACTTAGCAGTTAAAATAACAGACAAAATATTTTGCTTTCACCTTATAGGATTTGAGCAAGACATCATATATAGCACGGTTAATAGGAGCTTGATGCTTACTGACCATGAGACTGGCGCACCAATTAAAATTGTTGAAAAAGATGAAGACCTTTTATTTGAAGATTTTATCTTGGTTGCAAGAAATATGTTGTTAGATACAATTGAAATTTCTAATTAATTTCTTTTTTTTATTTTCTTTGACCTATAATATTATGGAAAACAAAATCAAAATATTCATAAACAAAGTAGCAACCACACTTGGTCTTAATACTGAGTCAACTGCAGTTGAAAGACTGGCACAATTTGTTGATGACCAAAAACATACTGCGTTAATCAAACGAATTCAAGACATTCGTAGAAATAGCGACTATGTACCTGATTATAATAAATCTAAGTATCACAACGCCAAACAAACACAAGAACGCCCACAAGATTTTGGTAATGATATGGAAGCGTGGTTGAAAGCAATTCATGTTAATCATCTTACAAGTGCTGAAGATAAAAAAATACGTGAAGCAGAATATCAGGCTGTAATGACTGAAAGATATAAAAATGTGAATCTATTATTTAGTAAATTTATGACCGTTAATTAAATTTAAAACAAAAATGGATACATACGAAAATTATCAAAACGAACAAATAAACGCCTTGGGCTTTGACCCTGCTAAGTTGAATAGTCTTCAAAAGGAAATTTTGCTTCAACCAATGGAAGCGCCTGAAAACTATCATCACGATGGCGAAGTAACTCCTACTCAGGCTAAAACAATTTGGGAAGGCAAATTGAAAAAAGCAGGTTTCTCAACCCTGCAAATATTCAATATCAAAAGAAAGATGAGTTTATAGTTTCTTTTTTTTCTTTTCCTTGACCTATAACTTTATAAACAAATAAATAACGACATGACAGCAGAAACACTTAGAAGTCAAGTTTCCGAAATTGAAGCACAAGCAATTGTACTTATTAGAGAAAACTTAGAAAGAATCAACAGGGACTTCCTTGGAGAAACGGATGAAGATAATCTTGAATTCTTTTCTTTCGGTACAATATCAAATCAAGAAATTATTGGTGTAACAAAAGATGGATATTTTGTTCAAAACGATTATTATTCAGGACATGGCGCAACAAAAAAAGAATTGTCTATTCGTATGGCAATCAATGAAAATGTTGTTTCTGTATTGGATGCACTATGTTTGTTGGAAGAACTTGAAGCATTGTAAATTTCTTTTTTTTCTTTTCCTTGACCTATAATAATATAACAAATAAATAAAGACATGAGAATTATAAATGTAATTGAATCAAACACAGATAATGCTGTTTCATCAATTGAAAGCTTTGGAATTGAAGAAGAACAATTATCTCAGGATGTTGTTGAACAAGCCGAAAAATGTTTTGTTGATAAAGCAGTTATAAATGGCGCAAGCCCTGATGATATTGATTTTCACATTGAAAATGGCTATTACGCTAATCAAAGTGGTTACACAATATCAATTGTATGGAGTTCAATTTAATCCTTTAATTTAAAAGAAAAATGAAAACAGATAAAATGGTAGTTAAGAAATTTAAAAATGTCTTTATCTCAGAAGTAGAACCAAAGGCAGGAGATACAATGATTTGTATTCACGTAAGCAATTTTAATTATGGGAAGACTTGTGTAGTTACTGAGGCTCAAATAAAATACGATATTCCTTTAGATAGAAAAAACTGGAAAGTTGTTGTGCCTGAAACAAAAGAACCAATGCAAATCTTTATAGAAGTTAAAACTGACTATACTGACCCTGATACAGGAAATATTACAATTGATTGCTATACTGATGATGATGATAATTCTGACACAGCAAGAGTGGTTGCCGAAGTTACCATTGACGGAGAAGTTATTAGAGGCACAAATCCAACAATCACAGAAGCTGATTTTCAAGACCCACTTGTTATAGAGGCAATTGAAGAAGTAAAAGAAGAACAAAAAGCTATTAAGCAAGCTGTAATTGATTTGGTTCTTGAACGCATCAAAGAAGATGTTAGAGTTGGAGATATGACAGCCATTGATGAATTATTGATGTTTTGTCCTGCAAAAAACCTAAAAGGTTATCTTCCTGAAGATTAAAGATTGGGAGTAAGTCTCCCTTTTCTTTTTTTTAATAAGTCTGACCTATAAGAATATAAGAAACCCTAACACTTAAATAAAATGATTACATACAAAGGAAAAGAATATCCAACAAGGACATTCACAATGGAGTCAAGAGAAACTGGAGAAATCACAGTTGAAATTGCTGATGAAACTTTACAGTTGGCTATACAAAAAAACAATGGTCAACTTAAAGGAGCAACTGAACGTTCAATTGATGAAAGCATTTACTTTTTTGTTGAAGAAGGAATATTAAGTCTCCCTGCTGATGTTATCTGTTACAATCACTTGGATGAGAAATTTGTTTTCATCTCAGAAGAAATATAAGGAGCTTTCTTTTTTTTATTTTACTTGACCTATAATAATAAACAAACAACATGAAAAAGAAAAAAGGATTTATTATCGTTTGGGATACTTTAGTTGATGGATGGGAAGCAGTTGTAGATGAAAAAAACAACCCAACCATATTCTCAACAAGAGAGGAGGCTATGAAGGAAATATTTGATGATGCACTATCTATGTTATCTAATAGAACTCCAGAAGAATTGGAAGAATACAATGAAGGAATTACTCCTGAAATGGTACAAGAAATGGATAGAATATCCGATTCAGGAGATGTAAAAGCTATGGAGAAGTTTTTAAACGACAATCCTAATGCAAACGATAACAATGAATTCATCGTTCCTGCTGAAGAATATATTCATAATCGTAAAACAATATTTACAGGTACTAAATAAAATACAAAAATGAAAAAGAAAATAGCAGAATCTATCAAAGCTAAACTAATTGAATTGGCAATCAATGGTCAACTTGACCAAACAGATTTAACACAGTTGGATGTTTCAATATTCGATGAGCACTTAAACCAGTTGATGAGTTAATTGATGCTTTGGATGATATGACAACCAATGCAGATGAAGATTGCTCACAGAGTGATAGGACAAGACATTTCAAAACAGCAATGGAGAATGCAAAAGAAATTTTAAGTAGGAGATAAATGAATAATAGTTTTTATGGATGATTTCAGAATAATACAAGAAAATACGCTTAACTACAAAGGAAATAGGCTTTTCGTTATGATGTTAAGAGATGGAGATAAATTCGGAGTGGAAGTTGTTGATAAAACAAAAACGTTTGGAAGGAAATATACAGAAAACCGCAAAGAAGCAGAAAAATTGTTTGATGTTCTATCTTCAAGATTGAAACGATGTGATGACTTGGCAATTGCAGAGAAAGCAATCAAAATGAGTTTTGAAAGAATGGTCTTTAAGGAAATTGTTTTTCTTTTAACTGTTGGAGATAAAATGTTTACACAAAAAGAATGTGGTCGAATGGTTGCTGAATTTAAGTTGTCAGTTCTCCCTTTTTATAACGTTCTTTTAGATGAAGAAAAACAAGGAGCCTTAACTGTTGAATTTTGGTTTGAAAAAGGAGGAGCATCAATTGGACGTTATGCAGGCACAAGGTTTAGCAATGACTTTAAATTTGAACTTTTTTAAAAAACAATTGATTTTTAAAGTCTCCCTGATTATATTTGGAGATGAGGTAGTAGCTCAGTGTAGAGCAATGGCCCGAAAGCCCATGTGTCACAGTGTTAAACTCCTGTCTGCCTCACAAGTTGTTCCACGTTTTATTTGTTGTTTATTTGAAAGAGCCTTTTGAGTCATGTCGGAAGGCTCTTTCTTTTTTTTAATTTCCTTGACCTATAATAATATGAAAACTAAAATCAGAACTCAAATATCAGATGGAACTGCTCTA
>JAHFPP010000026.1:2267-16916 GCA_023266675.1 Candidatus Woesearchaeota archaeon | reverse complement strand
GAAACGATGATTTTAGGGTTTAGTCGTGTAAATTTGACCAGATTATCTGCTGTTTCTTTTAAAAATTCAAAAGTTTCAAGTTTTGAAGTCTCACCAAGATATTGTGAGAGATATGCATTTGATTTTTTCACAGCACAAACTGAATTATTCATCTCTGCTCCAAGCGAAAGTGTGTCATTACATGAAATTGAAAGGAAAAATGGTAAAGGCGCATATCCTCGTGAACGACGCAGATAAACTGCCTTGTTTTCAATGAATTTGATGACTGTATCATCACATCGATTCACTATTCTTCGTTCATGAGTCAAAAAATTATCTGCAATTTTTTCGTTTATCGCAACAGGTTCTCCTGGAAGATTGCAAGAAGTCATCAATATTGGTTCATTAATATATTCAAATAGCATGTAGTGAAGCGCGGTATATGGAAGCATTACACCTATCGAATTAAGTTCAGATACTTGTTTAAACGAGTTTTTTTCTTTTTTCTTTAAAACTACAATTGGTCTTTCTTTGCTTAAAAGAATTTCTTTTTCAGCTAAGGAAATAAAGGCTATTTTTTCTGCCATTTTCATGTCTTTTACAATTACTGCAAAAGGTTTATGCTCTCGCATGAGTCTTTTTCTTACTTTTTCAACAGAATTATTGTCAGTAAGAGAACAAAGATGAAATCCGCCTACACCTTTTATTGCCAATAGTTCTCCTTTTTTTAATATCTCTGCAGCTTTTTTTATTGTTAGTTCATCATTTTTTTCTGTTTTATCAATATTTTTAATCAATAATTTTAATTTTGGCCCGCAATCTTTGCAGGCAATTGTTTGAGCATGGTATCTTCTGTTATTTGGGTCTTCATACTCTTTTTTGCATTTTTCGCACATATCAAATTCATTCATTGAAGTTAGTTGCCTGTCATAAGGATAATCCTCGATTATTGTGAATCTTGGGCCGCAGTTAGTGCATGTTATAAAATAGTAATTATGCCGTCTGTTGGTTTTATCCTTTAACTCGTTTTTACAATCATCGCATAGATAAATATCCGCAGGAAGCGACGTTACCCCTTTGGAAGTTTTAAGATTATCTGTTAATTTTTCACTTTTTAATATAGAAAAATCACTAAAAACTTTTTTCATATTAAAAGTTTTTATTGAGAAGGATTCAATTTTTGCCAAAGGTGGCAAATCAGATAATTTTTTTATAAAATATTTATCATTTACAACTATTTCAACTCCGCCGCCGATATTTTTGATATATCCAACCAGAAAAAGTTTCTTTGCTTTTTGATAAATATACGGTCGAAATCCTACACCCTGCACTATCCCTTTGACAACATATTTATAAAATTTGTATGATTTAACCACAGACGAGATAATTTAAGATTAATATAAATACTTTGGGATAATAAGTTTATAAAAGTTTTAAATCAACAACCTTGCCATAAAGGGCAAGGTATGCTGAAAGTGAAAAAGAATTCGAAAGTGCATCAAGCAAGGTTGTTGAGTTGGAAAAAGGATACCACAACCTCGATGTAAACAACGAGGTATTCTTTTTCACAAATAAAAAATATAAATTCTTATTTATTGATTATATATATCTTCCACTGGACATTTGCACACCAAACACTTTTAAATAGCACTCAACTAAACAAATTTATGGACACGTTAAAGATAAACGAAGAGTATAGTGACGCAACTTTAAACATATCATTTGATACACTCCGAATCAATAAACAGGCTTTGATTTTTGTTAACACGAAGCGTTCTGCAGAATCTTTGGCTGAAAAAATTGCGATTAAAGTCAAGGACGTTAAACTTGAAGCGATTGCCAAAGAGATTAGAGAAGCGCTTTCGCGACCGACAAAGCAGTGTGAAAGGCTTGCAAAATGCGTTGAAAAAGGAATAGCTTTTCATCACTCTGGGCTTGCATCAGCACAAAGAGAGATTGTTGAGGACAATTTTCGAAATGGAAATATAAAAATCATTTGCAGTACACCAACGCTTGCAATGGGTATAGACATGCCTGCGTTTAGGACAATAATAAAAGACCTAAAAAGGTATGGCGGTCACTGGGGGATGGAGTGGATACAGGTTCTTGAGTACCACCAGATGGCAGGGCGCGCTGGTCGACCTGGAAAAGAAGATTATGGCGAAGCGATATGCATTGCAGGGAGTGAGTCAGAAAGGGATAATATTGTTCAAAACTTCATCAATGGCGACCCAGAAAATATTTATTCAAAACTTGCAGTTGAACCGGTTCTTCGAACTTATGTATTAAGTCTCATATCAACTGGGTTTGTCAAAAACAAAAAAGAACTTGTTGACTTTTTTTCTAGAACATTCTGGGCGCACCAGTATAAAGATACTCAAAAGCTTGTTATGCTTTTAAACAAAGTGATTAAACTTCTTGAAGAATGGGAGTTTTTAACAAAGGAAGGCGATTTTCGGCAGGCGTCAATTGATGAACCGCTTGAAGCCACGCTTCTTGGAAAAAGAGTTGCAGAATTGTACATTGACCCATTGACTGCAGACTTCATGATAAACTGCATGCGTCGCGGAGTAAAAAAGGAAGCGAAAGAATTCTCATATATGCACATGGTAGCGTCAACACTTGAGATGCGTCCAGCGTTTAGGGCAAGAGTAAAAGAAATACTGATAGTTGAAAGCAAGATTGCCGAGAATGAACAAACAATAATCAACCCGCCGCCATCGCTTTATGAACCAGAGTACGAAGAGTATCTCTCAACAATAAAAACCGCCATTGTTTTTGAAGAGTGGTGCAATGAGCTTGATGAACATGACCTTCTTGAAAAATATGATGTAAGACCTGGCGAATTTCGCACAAAGCTTGAAGAAGCCGACTGGCTGCTGAATTCTGCTGCAGAGTTTGCAAGATTAATTGGACTTCTTGATTTGATAAAAGACATTAGAAAAACACAGGTTAGGATGAAATACGGCGCCAAAGAAGAACTCATACCACTGTTAAAACTCAGAAATGTCGGCCGAATCAGAGCAAGAATGCTTTACAAAAATGGAATAAAAGACCTTGGAGACCTTGGAAAGGCTGACTTGATGAAGCTTGTTCAGTTGCTAGGACCGGCACTTGCCAAAGACGTGAAGTCCCAGATAGGACAGGAAACTGAAGAAGTAAAAACAGGAAAACGAAAAGGACAGAAAAGCGTTGATGATTATTAGATTCGGTGGTATAATGCAGTTATTGATCTATCATAATGAAGTCTATTAATAGTATACATTACTCGTTCTGCAAGTGGATGAACTTTAACAAAATCCAAGCTGAGAAGTTCGTTTGATTGAGGGATACTGTCAGTAATATGTACTTCTTTTACTCCATAATTCTCGTGAGCGTCTATCATTCTGGAAATATTTTTTCTTGTTAATTTCATATGAGATAATGCCACATAAGTTTCTTTTACTCCATAATCCTCTTTTAGTCCGCTTGCAATACCTAATAAGGATTTGAATGTAACTGTCTCATCATCGCTTAGTAAAGCAGTTTTTTTACCTTTTACTTCACCTATTATTCCAATTTTTTCTACTTTTTCCTGTTCTGGTCTATATTTATTCCCTATCGCATAGGCTAATTCCAATAATCCTGCCATTCTTATTATTGGTTTTGATCCTCCTGCATCTGTAGAAACACATACGGTTTCTAAGTTCTTTTTAAATCGTGAGTATATATCAACAAAGAGATCAAGACCAGATAAGGTTGTTACTCTTATATTAGGTTCAAAAAATCCCCTTAATGTTTCGTTGTGGGGGTCGTAAAAAAGTATTCCGTTTGCGCCTGAGCCGTAAAGAAGATCTGCAAATAGTTTTGCGCCTGTGCATTCTCGTTTACTAAAAGAAGGTTTATCTTGTCTTGCATAAGGGAGGTATGGTGAAACAACGGTTATGTTGTTTGCTCCATGGGATTTTAACGTTCTAACTGTCTGAAATAATCTGTAAATATTATCATTTACAGTTCTGTCAGTAATAAATTCATGAGACGATGCAAACAAATAAGCATCAGAACCAGCTATGTGCGTTGGTATTCTTGGACAAGTTTCGCTGTCTTCAAAAGTTCTGACTAATGGTCCTTTCTCACCAAATGAATCCAAAGAATAATCAATGAAAGGAACATTTAAAATATGTTCACCATTTGTTTCTAAAAGAGATTCATATTCTTTAACAACTCTCTTTGCAAGACTGTCTACACCATTAAAATCATCATTATCAAGTATTAAAAGCCAACCCCTATCGCTTCTAATCTGCTCATCTCTATCGCGGACATATTGACGTGGAGTTATAAATTCATTATGTTTTCTTTTCGCCATTAAACGCTAACATTTATCAGTCATTTATATACTTTTCTCCTAAATAGTAGTTACAAAGAAAAGCTTAATAAATAGTGATTGAATTTCAAACTAAAATGAATACTATTGCAATTGTAAAACAACCCGAAGTATTGGTTTTCCCGTTTGATTACTATACACTTCTTTCACATAATGAGATTAAGACACTTGAAAAAGGAAGAAAACTGGAATTCATCGTTGATAACCTTAGTTACACTCCTCCAGATAATCATGAAAAAGCTGCAAAATTACTTGAAAGATACATAGGGAGAAACGAGATTTGGGATCATGTTAATGTGCAAGGAAAATTAACATTGAATATGGATTATTTTAAACCAACTCTGCTTGAAGGTAATGTTGATATAACCAAAATAATTGGGAAAAGAGGCACATCGCCAGAGCATTACCTATTCTCTAACTTACGACCATTTAATTATGGTGTAGGAAATGAAAGAATAACTATTCGAAACGCGGCCGTCAGAGATATGAATTTAGGTCAGAATAGGATACCAACAAAAGTAATTAGTTTTTATGGAAATGTTGATTATGGAACTGAAAGTGCATCAATGTCAGTCCATTGCCTAAGAGAAAGCAGAAGTCTATGAAAAAGTGATAAAAATGACTATCTTAACTGATGTAGAACATATGAGAGATTCAGAGCAACCTAGCGAACTTATGTTCCCGCGAGATTACAAAGGAGTTCTTTCACTTGAAGAGATTGCAGCACTGTGTGTTGGGAAAAGTTTATGTTTCAAATTAGATAATTTAAGTTATAAACCTTCAAAAGATTATATTGGTTCCAAACCAGCTGATAAATGGGTAGCGGAGTCTGATGGCAAACCGACATTCTGGCTAGGTGTAAATGCTGAAGGGGAATTGAGAGTTAATAGAGAAGGCAATTCGCTGTATGGAAAATTAATTGTAAATAAGATTTTAGGGGATGAATACATCTCTCCAGAAAGATATTTAGCCTCCTCATTTAGACCGTGGAATGGAGAATCCGGAAGAAAAGAAGGTTTGAGATTTTATGAAGTTAAAGTTGATAGTAAGAAGGTTAGGATGCACACAAAAGACCAAAGTGTTGCAGACTGCATATTATTCTATGAAAATGACAGAACTGATCCTTCAAAACACTCTTTTGAGGTAAAATGTTTAAGAGAGAGCAGAATATTATTATAGATTGATTATAGTTTAATATGATTATTTGCATCTAAAAAGAAGATTTATCCTGTAAATATCCTTGCTTGTCTGGTGGTTTCTTGAGAAGAGCTGTGCGCTTTCATTGAAATCTCCGTCAAACCTTTTTTTAAGCTCTTTACCAATCTTTCTTAAATAGCTTTTATTAGTGATATAATAATCAAGCCCATTAGTGACTTCTTTTATGCTTGTGGCATAAACTCCTCTCGCTTTGCCTTCATTAAGCATTTTTTTAATGTAAGCTTTGACTTCATCCGTAGGATTTCGCAACTGAAGTATCCCTTCAAAATATGTTGTGTTATCTTTGGAGCACTTAGGACATATAGTCATCAAAAACCTTCCTTTAATCTCATATTCCTGAAAATTTGAAGTGACCATCACCTTAAAATCAACATTTACGCCGGCCTTCATTGTAACGTTTGGTATTTTTGGAGCGATTCTGTCAAGTTTTGATTTTGTGCTTTCCTTGACAATCTCACTTATTGCCTGTTTTGCCCCATTAGATATTCTCCATTTATTTCTAAAATTGTATTTTCCACATTTTTCGCATAAGTCAAACCCTATATCCTTGAACTCTAAATCCTGATCAGGCATGCAATTTCTGCAAAACTCCTGATTCTCTTCAATTGAATCTCCGCAAGATGGACAAAACATTATTCGCTTCATAATTATAGAAAATTATCCAGATTTATATAAGTAAGGTTTTAATATGCATAAAAACAGGAAAGTTATTTAAATAAAAGTTTTTAAGTTATATTATTATGGGGTTTTGGGTTAGAAAACATTTGCTTGTAATTTTAATTCTTCTAGTTTGTGCAATAAGTGTTTTTGCAATTAGCAGCACTAATTATGCTATGGATTCTTATGTTATTTCCAGTGGAGGCGGCGTTATGAGCTCAGGCAATTATTCGAGTACTGTGATTGTTGGGACGATTAGCGGCGTAACTGGAAGCCAGAATTATGAGACTAAACTTGGATTCTTCTACGGCGGTGGAAGCAGTACAAGTACTACTAGTTCGTATGACCATCTATGCATTAGCTGCTCTGACTGCAATTCAGAAATTAATAATGCCAACAGCGGAGAAACTGTTAACTTAACAACAAGCATCATCGGGCAGACAGGCACATGCATAGATTTTGGCGGCAAAGACAACATTATTTTTAACTGCATAGGAAACACAATAAATGGTGATGATACAGGAACAGATTATGGAATCCTGTTCTCAAGCGCAGGTTCAGGTTCAAATAGTAATACAGTTAAAAACTGCTTTAATATATCAGGATTTTATACAGGTGTGTATTCTAATGTTTCTAACTATAATAATTTAACACAAAATAACATATATGCAAATACAGCTTATGGGGTGTACTTATTATCCTCAAATTATATGACCTTACTTCAAAACAATATCACAACTGTCAGCACAGGAGTGGATTTAAAAGATTCAAACAACAATACAATTACAAGCACAAGAATCACTTCTCAAGCAAACGCGGTTTTATTTCAATCACAATCACAAACAACCCAAAATAAAAACACAGGGTTAGGAACTTCTTCAAACTTAACAAATGATTCAAGCGTTGGAAACACCATGTGGATTAATACAACCAACGCGTCAACAAATGACAACATCTACGCAACAGCAACACCATCAGGAAGTAATCTAACATATTACTTGAAAGCTCAAAAATACGGATTTAATATACCAACCGGAGTGAATATCACAGGAATAGAAGCAACAGTTGAACATAAAAAAGATTCAGAATGCACAGGAGGAAATATTACTTATTCAGGTGGTTACACTATTCATACATTTACCATAAATGGAACCTTCAATTGTACAAATAATGAAACAGTCGAATATTTAGTTATTGCTGGAGGTGGCGGTTCTGGTTCTGGTGGTGTTAATGGTGGCGGCGGTGGCGGTGCAGGAGGATATAAAAATGGAACAGGATTTAATGTAACAGCACAATCATATTCAATAATTGTGGGTAATGGCGGAGCTGCTGGTTCAGGAGATTCCGCTAGAGGACTAAATGGATATGATTCTACATTTTCTTCTATCACCTCAACAGGAGGTGGGGGTGGAGGTGCTCGTGTGACATTAAACCAAGGACTCAATGGTGGGTCAGGCGGAGGTGCTGGAGCAAATCCAGATGTTAATACTAATGATAATGGAGGTACAGCTTCACCTGCAGGTCAGGGAAATAATGGAGGAATAGGATATCGTTTTGATGATGACCCTAATCCAATTTATTGGTGGTCAGGAGGAGGTGGAGGAGCTGGTTCTGTTGCTGGTGCAGGAAGTAGTGGAACTTATGGTATAGGGGGCACAGGTGGTAACGGATTAACTAGTTCAATCACTGGTTCATCGATAACTCGCGCAGGTGGCGGAGGGGGTGGTGGAGGAGAATCTAATGGTGTGGGTGGTTCTGGAGGAGGCGGCGGATATGCTACTAGCGGGACAGCTAACACTGGTGGGGGTGGAGGTACACACGGAGGTAATGGCGGTTCAGGTATTGTTATCATTCGTTACTTAACTCCTAATGTTACTGATTATAAAATTAGTATTGTCAAGAGCAATGGTACGATCGGTTCTACTAACAGAGCAAACTCAACTAGCTGGAGTGTTAGTGATGAGAATTTTACTTATGGTTCGTCTTTTGATTTGTGGGGGGAGAACTGGACAGCACCAGATATTAATAACGCAAATTTTGGTGTAGCAATCTCAGTTAACGCATCGTACGCAACAGCTTATATTGATATTATGACAATTAAAGTTTATTATAATCAGACCAGTTATTTAGGAAGCAACAATAACACATTTACAAACTCTATTATTTCAGGCTCAACATCAGATTTCAACTTGACAAGCGATTCAACTAACAATTATGCAATAAATACATCTTTCAATAAAAATAACGTTTTCTTTGATACAAGCACGAGTAACTTGTTAGTACAATGGTATTTGGATGTTTTTGTAAATGATTCAATTGGTGCTTTAACAAACGCCGTTATCACTGCATACAATAATTCTAACTCTTTAGTTTTTACTAAAAACACGACATCTGGTTGGATAACAACTCAGACACTAACCGAGTACGTGCAGGATGCTAATGGGAAAACTTTTTCAACTAATTATACAATTAACGCAACTTACAATGCTTCTTACTCTAATCTGTCTAAACAAGTTAATTTGACAGCTTCAAGCAGTGTATACTTCAATTTCATCGGACAAAACTCTCCAATAATAACTTTTGTCAACAGCACATACTCTGTATGGACTTTGAATGCTGGACCAACTGCAACAACTCCGATAGAAATTTACTTTGAAGCAAATGATGTTGATGGCGTTTCAGATTTAAACGACGCAACAGCAAGCGTGATTTTGAATTTAAGCGGTGAAGCTAACAGAACAGCAAGCTGTACAAGGATAGCAAGCATGACATCAACTAAAGCAAACTATACGTGTACTGTGAACATGAAATATTATGATTCATCAGGAAATTGGATGATAAACGCTTCGATATCAGATAATGGAGGCAGACAGACAACTAACACTACCGCACACGCATATATCACATCAGGAATAAATATAATATTATCACAGGAAACACTGACTTGGACAGGAGTAGCCTCTGGACAGTTTAATAAAACAGCGAACGCGCCAATTAATATCTCAAATGTTGGCAACATAAACATAAACAATATCACAATAAAAGCATACGACTTACTTGGCCCTGAATTTGTAATAACAGCAAGCAACTTTTCCGCAAGTAGTCAAAGCAGCACTGCGTGCTTACCAAACTTGTCTTCAAATCAGACACAGACAATCAGTTACACCACAGGATATGGAACCTCAACCAATATAACAAATGATAATTTTATTGGAGACACCGCATGGACAAATACAAGTAACGCCTCTGTAAATGACAACATCTACGCAACTGCAACCCCTAGCGGTTCAAACTCTACAAATTATCTAAAAACACAAGGATACGGATTTAGCATACCAACAAATGCAAACATCACCGGAATAGAAGTTTTAACCGAACACAAAAAAGAAAGCAATAATAACTCAACTGGCGGAAACATAACTACAATTCTTGTTAATGGAATAAATTACACCGTGCACACATTTAAGGGCAACGGTACATTTACGCCAAGCTTTAATGGTACAGTAGAATATTTAGTAGTTGGAGGAGGCGGAGGCGGTGGAGCATATGGTGGAGGAGGCGGAGGAGCGGGTGGATTTAGAAATGGCACAGGATATGTTGTTATTTCAGGTTCTTCTATAACTATTACTGTCGGAAATGGCGGAGCGCCTCCAGGTGTTGGCGTAGATGGAAATGGAGAGAATGGTTCATCTTCTATCTTTGGCTCAATAATTGCAACAGGAGGAGGCGGAGGAGGCGGAGGAACTAATGGTGAACCTCCTTTAAATGGAGGATCAGGTGGTGGCTCTAGTTTCTATGGTGGAACACCTGGAACACCCTATCCTGGCGCAAATGGAACTTCAGGACAAGGATATAATGGAGGTAGTGGATATGCTACAACAGGTGCAGATGGCGCCGGCGGTGGTGGTGGAGGTGCAGGAGGGCCGGGAGTAAATGGACACGGAGACACACCAATTAAAGGAGGGGATGGAGGTAATGGTTCTATCTCTTCAATTAATGGAACTTCAGTTTATTATGCAGGAGGAGGAGGTGCTACAACACGAAATGGAGATAATGGCGTAGGCGGACTTGGTGGTGGAGGAATAGGGTTTTATTATGGTACAGCAGGAACACCAAATACTGGAGGAGGCGGAGGAGCTGCAGACTCAGGCTCTAACCCAAGAAATGGTGCTGGTGGCTCAGGTATTGTTATTATCCGTTATATAACCCCTGATGTTAAAGATAACAGAATCAGCATTGTAAAAAGCAACGGCACAATCGGAAGTACAAATAAAGCCAATTCAACCAGTTGGAGTGTTAATGATGAAAACTTCACTTATGGAAACTCAACAGAGTTATGGGGAGAAAACTGGACTCCATCAGATATTAATAACGCAAATTTTGGTGTAGCAATCTCAGTTAACGCATCTTATGAAAAAGCTTATTTTGATTACGTTACAATCAAAGTTTATTACAATCAGACAAGTTATCTAATAAGTAACATTACAGGAACAAGACTCTTAAACAACACAGATGTAAATATAATTGGTGCAAGCATTCAAAAAACAACTTACACTACAGAAACTATAAACAACCAAAGCATATACTATTGTATGCCAAGCGTGCCAACAGGCATGCCATCCGGCACATACACACAAATACAAACATGGGTAACAACAGCAACCGGATAGTATCTACAAATTTATTTTAAGCAAAGTTTTAAATACTAAGAAAGAGAGTAATATAGAGGGAAGTGGTTTATATTATAACTGATAAAAATAAAAAAAAATTAAGTGAATACGTAATTGAACTTGAAGATGTCTGGAAATCATATGATGTTGGAGACACAGTTGTTAACGCGCTTTCAGGACTCACATTAAAAGTTAAACGAGGAGATTTCTTGGCAGTAATGGGGCCATCCGGCTCCGGCAAGAGTACATCCATGAATATGATTGGATGCCTTGACGTACCGACAAAAGGAAAGATACTTCTTGAAGAGATGGACATATCAAAACTCCATGAGTCAGACCTTGCACAGATAAGGGGGCAAAAAATTGGTTTTATATTTCAAAAATTTAATTTAATACCAACACTAACTGCTAAAGAAAATATTATGCTTCCAATGACTTTTCAGGGGATATCTCAAGATGCGAGGGAAAAGAAAGCAACTGAACTGTTAAAGCTTGTAGAGCTTGAAGATAGAGGAGACCATACACCAGGCGAACTATCAGGTGGACAGCAGCAAAGAGTTGCAATAGCAAGGGCTTTGGCAAACGACCCAGAAGTTATACTCGCAGACGAACCAACAGGTAACCTTGACACAAAAACAGGTAAGATAGTGATGGATTACCTTAGAAAACTTCACGAAACTGAAAAAAAAACAATTATACTTGTTACTCATGATGAGAACGTCGCAAAAACAGCAGACAGAGTTGAATATTTAAAAGACGGAAAAATAATGAAAGACAAGACCAGAACATAAATTAATTTGTCTTTCAAACATTAGTTAGCAACTGTTGTCGCTAACTAATATACAAAAAAAATAAACTAAAAGGTGAAGAATTTGAAGTACACAAAAAAAATTGGAACATTATTAAGCAGTATATTGATTATTATAATAAGTTTACAGATTACGCTGGCAGCAGATAATCCTGCATTGAAAGCAACACTGTTAAGATATGACCCTGCTCCTGCTCAAGCAGGAGAATATACTACTGTATATGTACAAATTGAAAATATAGGTAGCATATCCACTACTGACGCAAATATTGAATTCAAGGACAACTATCCGTTTAGCATTGATAAAGCTGAAGATAAAATAATTAATCTAGGCAAGATAGGTGGAGGTCAGACAACAATAGTTGATTTTAAAGTAAGGGTTGACGAAAAAGCAGTTCTTGGAGAGAATATAATAAAATTTGTTTTAAGCGATAAGCCGTCAAGTTCAGTTGAAAAACAATTCAGCATCAATGTAAAACCATTAAATTCAGATTTGACTTTGAAAAATATTGAAGTTACGCCATCTTCATTAAACCCCGGAGACAGCGCAAAGATTAGCATAACACTGAAAAATACAGAAGACTCAACATTGTCACAGATAACATCAAAATTATGGACTTATTCAATACAAGGCACAACAGTAACTGATATTCCTTTTGCAGTAGAAGACTCTGTAAGCAAGAAAACAATAACAGTGCTACGAAGCGGACAGGAAGAAAAGATTGAATATAACATAAAAAGTTACCCAACGATTAAACCCGGGATTTACAAGCTCCCTTTATCGCTTGAATTTTATGACGGTTCCGGACAGAATTACACAAAAACTGAATTCATAACATTGATTGTCAACCCAAAGATTGATGCATACATAACAGTTGACAGTACAACACTTACATCAGAAAACAAAATTGGGAATGTTGTTTTTAAAATAATAAACAAAGGATTTGGTCAGATTCAGTTCACAAACTTAAAGATTGAAAACTCGCAGGATTTTGACTTATTATCACCTTACGACCAGGTTTATATTGGAAGCGTTGACAGCGATGACTACAAGACAGGCGATTTTAAGATAAGCGCAAAAAAAGACAAAATTGAAATCCCTGTTGTTGTTGACTTCAAGGATTCTTTGAATAATGACCACAGGATTACACAGACAATAACATTGGCGCTTCTTTCAAGCAAGGAAAACGGACAAAAAAGCTCAGGAAGCACATGGATAATAATATTAGGAGTAATAGTAATTGCTGCAACTGTCTGGTATTTTAGGCGAAAGAACAAGAGAAAATAAATTCTTTTTTATTATTTTTTTAATTAATATAATTATAAACTTTAAATGGAGCAAAAATGATTTTAGACTATTTCAAACTCGCGCTTGTAAACCTTAAAGGTAAGAAGCTTAGAAGCTGGCTAACACTACTTGGCATATTTATAGGCATAGCAACAGTTGTTGCGCTTATTGGCCTTGGAAACGGGTTAAAAACAGCGATAACTTCACAGTTTGGAATCTCCTCAACAGAAGTTCTGACAGTTCAGGCAGGAGGTCTTAGCAATGTCGGCCCTCCGGGAACTGGTGTCACAAAACCATTGACGCGTGATGATGTAAAAGATATTGAAAAAATAACATATGTTGATTTTGCAGTGCCAAGAAACATTGCAGTTCTAAAAGTTGATTATAACAGAAATCGTGGCATTGTTTATGCTATAAGCATGCCTGACAAAGATAAGAGAAAATTTGGCGAAGAGATAATGGATATTAAAGCAGAATATGGACGGCTTCTAAAAGATGGCGACACAACCAAAGTTGTTTTAGGAAGCAATTTTGCACTTGACGAAAACATGTTTAACAAGAAGATTTCTGTTGGAGACAGAATATCAATGGATGATTATCAATTTGAAGTTATTGGCATACTCAAAAAGAAAGGAAGCTTCATTTTTGACAATGCAGCATTCATCAATGACCAGGAACTCATTGATGTTACAGGAAATAAGGACACTGTTTCAATGATTGGTGTCAAGGTAAAAAGCAAAGAAGTGATAGACCAAGGAAAAGAAGAGGTTGAGAAACTTCTGCGAAAAACAAGAAACGTAAAAGAAGGACATGAAGATTTTAGTGTTCAAACTCCTCAGGCGGCACTTTCAAGCGTTAATTCTATACTAACAGGAGTTCAGATATTCATTGTACTAATTGCAAGCATATCAATCATTGTTGGCGCAATAGGTATAGTTAATACAATGCTTACAGCTGTAATGGAACGAAAACCCCAAATAGGGATAATGAAAGCCATTGGCGCACAAAACAAGGATATATTTTTCATATTCTTTTTTGAATCTGGAATCCTTGGACTCATTGGCGGCGCAATAGGTGTTGTAGTTGGGACATTAATTGCATACATCGGAACAATAGGAATAAACAGTTTTGTCGGCTCAACTGCTGACGTTGGAATAAATTTTATTTTGATAACATCAGCTCTACTTGGAAGCTTCCTCATTGGTGCAGTCGCAGGAATAATTCCGGCCATGCGTGCAGCAAAAGAGCACCCTGTAGATGCTTTGAGAGGATGAATGAAATGAAGACAAGCAAAGTAGACAATGACAATTTGCGTGCACTCAGAGGTTAAAATGAATCTTGACACACTAAAATATTCGCTGAAAAACCTGTACAAAAGAAAGTCACGAAGCTTTCTAACTATACTCTCAATATTTATAGGAATTGTGACAATTTTCATTTTTATAAGCTTCGGATTTGGACTTTACACCTATATAAATCAGCTTGCAGGAGAGTCTGGCGCTGACAAATTTATTGTTATGGTGAAAGGAAATTCTGCACCTGGAATTGATGATACCTTCAAACTTGAAGAAAAAGACCTAACAACAATAGAAAAAACTAAAGGTGTTGAAGAGGTGTTAGGGTTCTATCTTAAACCATTACAGGTTGAATCAAACAATCAGCTGAA
>JAHFPP010000026.1:0-2257 GCA_023266675.1 Candidatus Woesearchaeota archaeon | reverse complement strand
CAGCTGAAATATGTTTTTGGAGGAGGATATAAACCAACCGTAGAAAACAATAAGATGATAAGAGAGCTTAGCCAAATCCATATTGATAAAGGGAGGGAATTAAAAGAATCTGACACAAAAAAAGCAGTGCTAGGTTACAATTATCAGCTTGAAAAAAAGATATTTGATAAGCCGCTAAATCTTGGAAACAAAATTCTTATTAATGGCGAAAAGTTTGAGATAATAGGGTTTATGTCATCTGTTGGAAACCCACAGGATGACGCGAATATTTTTCTAAATGAAAAAGATATGAAAGAGATGTTTAGCGATAAACCGCTTTCTTATGCTGAAATTATTGGGCGCGTAAGCAACAAAGACAATATCAACTCTGTTGTTGATGAAGTCAAAAAAAGCCTGAGAAGAGAAAGAGGACAGGAGATAGGAAAGGAAGATTTCTTTGTGCAAACATTTGATGACCTGATAAAACAGTTTTCAACAGCATTAAATGTGGTTATAGGATTCGTAATCTTGATTGCATTGATATCAGTTGTTGTGTCAGCAGTAAACACTGCAAACACCATGATAACATCAGTTCTTGAAAGAACAAAAGAGATAGGTGTAATGAAAGCGATTGGTGCAAAGAACTCAACGATACGAAACATATTTCTTTTCGAGTCAAGTATTCTTGGATTTGTTGCTGGAGTATTTGGAGTTATTATTGGCGCATTAATTTCAAGCGGTCTTGGTTCAGTACTAAAAAACCTTGGTTGGGGGTTTTTAGCGCCATTATATTCATGGCAGCTGTTCCTTGCATTAATAATCTTTGCAACATTTGTTGGCACAATATCAGGTGTTACGGTTGCAATTCAGGCATCAAAGCAAAACCCTGTTGACAGCTTAAGATATGAATGAGAGTTAAGGTATATTCTTAAAAATTTAGTTTTCTGTTTCAAATCGATAAATGTGATAAATTGTTTTTAAAACCCCCAGAAATGAAAGTATCATCATAAATATATTTGTTACACTTGGCTCAAATCCAAAGTTTACAAAAGATTCTCCGCGATGATAATCGTAAAGTGAAAGCAGGAAAAGGGCTGCAAATATGATAAGGTACGCTATCAAAAAAAGTATTTCACGGTTGCTTGACTTCATTCGTTCACCACTTGTACCTATTATTAAATAGTTATTATATATAAAGTTATTGAGAAACTAGTTCAATTTAGATTGTTTAATCTGCTCTTGCATTCCTCTGTAAACCTGATTTCTGGCAAATTTAAGGTAATGAGAATTATCATAAAATTCATGAGCAAAACTCTGAGGGTGTGTAAATATTAAAGTTGCAATTTGTGACGGTCTTTTCTCTATAATGCGTATCGCTTTTACTGAGTAAAGCTTATTTTCAGCAATCATTTCTATAAGTTCCTCTGCGGATTTTCCTAATTCAAGATGCTGCATAGTTGCCTTTATAATGTTATATCTTCCTTTAAGCCATTGTTTTCGTTGGGCATTTTCGCCAACATATTCTTTTTGCAGCAAAGCTAGTTCACTTGCCATCTCCTCTTTTCCGCTTCTTTGAAGAGCGTTGTAAGAATAATCAAATCCGCTTATCTCGCCACGATGGTAATAAACGGACAAATCACGGCTTTTATCCTTAAGCGACACAGAAAGGCGCACTTGATAAAGTACTGCAGGAAGCGTCTGCAATTCAATATTTCGACTGGTTGGGTCGGCAAATGAAAGAGGGACATATGTCCATCCAGTATCATCATTTGGTTGCCACATCACTTCTTTTATGCCTGTTACTTTTTTAATGATTTTTTCAAGAGAGAGTTTCTCCTTTGGACCTGCCATTGCGCGAATGCTTGTGCTATGAAGTATCCTTTGATACTCTCTATCCTTGAATAACCTCGACGGTTTTCCTTTAAAAAGATCGTCATCAAAATGAAGCCTGTTTAAAAGCCTCACAATGGACTCTTCATAATCAAGAGAATTTGTTGAATCAGGTGTAATTTTTAGAATTGCTCCGTTTTCTTTGGATGGTTTTATCTGCAAGGTGAGATTTGATAAAAATGAAGCGATATGATCACCAAATTCCTGACAGTATGCTCCATTTTCAATGAGTTTTTCTTTTATTGTACTAAGTCTTGCGTCATCATATGCCGCCACTGACTCAGGCGTTATTAATAGGTCTGGAGACTCAATTGACAATCCTGAATTTCGCCACCATGAATACAAAGCAAGTCCATTAAATGCTTCTTCCAAAGAATTAAAATATATG
>JAHFPP010000025.1 GCA_023266675.1 Candidatus Woesearchaeota archaeon | reverse complement strand
ATTTTGCTATTGAAGACTCCCTTTTTTCTTTAAGCTTTGCAAGCTGCGCCTTCATTAGACCTATAGCGTGGGAAGTTTTCTTGTTATACTTGGTTTTAGAAATCTGATCTTCTAAATCAGTAATTCTGCTTCCTCCTTTTTCTATTGCTGCCATTATATGCTAGAATCATCATGGGTTTTTAAAATTAACTAAGAAACAGAATAATTTAAAGATAATGCGCCGTGGCCGGGACTTTCACCCGAACATAAGTGATGTTGCAAGATTTGAACCCGGAAAGCCTGTTAAGGCAACGATGTTTCAGATCGTCGCAATACCTGCTTATGCGACCACGGCATAAAACCGACACAACTTTTATATATCCAAACAACTTAATCTTATTGTTTCAGATCGTTGCATTGCCGCTTATGCGGCTTTTTCTTTATTTTTAAAAATTGGATTCATTTATATATCTCACGCGAGCATGTCCAGTGACCTTTTAATAAAGGTCAAACAAAACAGTTCTAGATATTTATGCACGATAAATATCTATCAGAATTTAATAAAAGATACATGTCCAGTGAAAAATAAGTTATATATCTAAAATAAAAGTTTATAGAAGTTTAGTTCAACAATTAATAGTAATTATTATATATTCCATTAAGTAAAATAAAAGAGTGTTATTCAAAAAATTCAAATTGAAAATTTTTGCAATTATTTTGTTTATATTATAGTTGCAGCAGCAATTATACTACAAGGAGGATATCTCCTAAAAAGATGGGCTGGTTTTAATTTTAGTTTTATATTATTTTTAATTTTAATTATAGGTCCTCTTTATGTTATGAATTTTTCTAATAAGAGAAAATAATAAGAAACTTTTTCGTTTTAAAGATGTAAAAGTAATTATACTAGTTGTTATAAATAACTTTTAAACAATATTTCTACAAATAAGTTTAGAAAATTAGTAAATAGACATTAAAAAAAGTAACCACTCTATAAAAACTGCAAAGATTTAAATAAGATTTTTGCTAAAAAGATAGATATGCTAAAAAAAACAGTCATTACAATTTCGCTCATGCTGATTGTGTTCTTTGGAATTGGTGTAACTGTGGAGTTTGTTAGAGAATACAAAGGACTGAATTACGCAAGCGATTTACTTATTAGCCTCAAAGAGCTTGTCAATGATAAAGGAGTTGCGTTGGAAGAGCAGCAAGGATACTGTATAGAATACACTGAGGTTGATAAAACTAAGATTGCAAGAAAAATATTTTATGACAAATGCTCAAAGAACAAGCCGGGTTATTGCGACAGTGGGACATTTATTGACAAATGCAGCATCTGCGGATGTGAAGATGATGAAGTCTGCAGCAGCAACGGAGAATGTGTATATCAAGGAAATACTGCATCTTCAAACGCTGGAGGAGGTGCATCGTCAAGCGATAAGAAAGGAGGTGCAAGTGCTGGCGTAGCGGCATCAGGTGGTTCAAGCGGCGGCGGGTCGTCAGGCAATGACTGTTATGACTCAGATATTTCTGTAAGTCCAAACCCAATTTATGAAAGCGGAAATTGCGCAGATGCTACTGCAAATTATGGTGATGCGTGCGAAGATCCTATTTCTGGTGCAGCAAGCAGCACATGGGTTAAGGAATACAAATGCCAAAAAAATGGGAACACTTCATCATGTACAGCTGTTTATAAAAATTGCGTATCAAGCTCATTGGTTTATTTTGGAGATTCAAACTCAGTGTGCGGTGCAAATAAATGCTCAACACCTACAATGTATATACAGCAAAATACCACTATAAATATTTCATGCATCGACGGAATATTAAATCAGGATGAAACAAACATTGACTGCGGCGGCGTATGCGCAGGGTATTTTTATAATAATAGCTGCCATCAAACACCTCAAGCGCTATCAATCAACGCGACTTGCAGTGATGAAATAAGAAATCAGGATGAAACAAACATTGACTGCGGCGGTGTATGCGGCGGTTACTGGTATTCAAATTCATGCCATGTATCACCTCAGTCATCATGCAGCGATGAAATACAGAATCAGGATGAAACAGGCGTTGACTGCGGCGGCGTATGCCAGACATGTCAAACAAGCGGAGGAAGCGGTGAACAGCATAGCAATAACTGTTATGTTGCGCCATTAGATGAGCATGGATTATCAATATTCACAGCATCAACATGCCATGATGATATTTCAGATTACCAAAACTCATGCACAAGCCCTGTTGATGGAACTTCAAGTGGCATTTTTATCAAAACGTATGTTTGTATAGATAATAAATGCGTTCCAAAATACTATTCCTGCCCTGTCAAGGCAAAAGAAGTGCTTGACCTTGATGGATATCAATGTTTGGATAGTAAGTGCGGACCGTAAAATTTTTAGAAAAATTTAATGATAACAAAAATTATTATTGATAAATCATGATTTAAACAATAAACACAAAGTTAATAATTGCTTTCTAATCAGTTAAGTTTTTATCTATAAACATAATTTTATTAAAAATGGCAAAAAGAGATCATTTTGTATGCGACCGCGAAAATTGCAATTTCTGCTGCACTGACCCGTCAACACAGATAAATATGACACTTTTAGACATAAAATGGCTCTCAGACTTCATGAAGCTAACTGTAAAGGAGCTTTTTGAAAAAGAATTCGTGACATTCATACCTTTTCTTAAAGCAAAAGACTTCTCTGTTTTTGAAGTTGATTTTGGCATGAAAAGGCCTTGCCCATTATATATAGATAACAAATGCAGCGTTTATGAAGGGCGCCCTATGAACTGCAGGATGTTTCCTTACTGGTTTATAACAAATAGGATAGAGGACGATCTTGATTGCATAAAAAGTGTTGAACCATCACCAGCAAATTTTATCAAATACCGTACGTATGAGCGGGTTATCGGCGAGATTCTTTTACGGCAGGGCAAGGAAACTGAAGAGTTCATAAAGAGAATTGGCGCAACGCAGACAATTGATTTGTCAGATGAGCCTGATCTGAAAAGGCTTTTGAAGATTTATAAAAAAAGGTCAGAGGAAAATGACAAGACGTCAATGAGGCTTGCAAAAAGGCTCATGAGAATTGCGCATGAAAAGGTTGACAGAAAAAGGCTTGACTTGAAAATAGAGTTAATTAATGACGAAATAAACAAAATGAATTTTGACAAAGACATTGAAATGCTAATTAATGCCGAGGCAATTCTTGACGGCACAATAACCGGCTTAAATGCTGACTACGACCCGAGTGATTTACAAAAACCTTAAATAAAACAAGAAAATAGAGATTTTATGTTCATAAAAAAAGTAAGGATTGAAAACATCCGCTCATATGTTGACGAAACAATAGAGTTTCCTGAAGGTTCAGTTCTTTTGGCTGGCGACATAGGATGTGGAAAGTCAACAATACTTCTTGCAGTTGAGTTCGCGCTTTTTGGAATAATGAAAGGGGAAACGTCAGGCGCGCACCTTTTACGGCACGGCTCAAAGGATGGAAGCGTAACATTAAATCTAATAATAAGCGGGAAGGACATAATAATAAAGCGAGCGCTTAAAAGAAATTCAAACGGAATCTCGCAGGAATCAGGATATATAATAACAAACGGCGTAAAAACTGACTTTGTTTCAAAAGAACTTAAAGCAAGAGTTCTACAACTTTTAGGATACTCAGAGCTTCTCTTAAATAAATCAAAATCGCTGATATACAGATACACAGTATATACTCCGCAAGAAGATATGAAGCGGATAATTCTCTCAACACCTGAAGAACGTCTAAACACCTTAAGAAGCGTTTTTGGAATAGACAAGTACAAAACAATTAAGGAAAATATTTCAATTTACACAAGAGAGTTAAAAAGAAAAATAAGCTACATGCAAGGGCAGGCGCAGGACCTTGATGAGATAAAAATAAAAATCTATGAAAGGATAATTCAGAAAGAAGAGATTGATAAAAATATTAAAAGTGCAGCTGTTGATGTTGAAAAAATAAGTGCGAATTCAAAAATAATAAGTGATAATCTTTTAAAAAAGGAAAAAGAAATAGAGGTCATAAGGCAGACTAAAAACAACTTAAAGATTATTGAGTCAAAGATTGAAAACGCAAAAAGAAACATAAAATCCTATGAAGAAAGGGTAATTTCTGAGAGCGAAAGAATAAAATTGATTGAAGCAGAAATCAAAGACAACAGAAAAGTAAATGAGGAAAAACTGCTGCAAAAAATTTCTGAGATAAAAAAAGAGAGCATAGATGCAAAATCAAGGATAAATGAAATAATAAAACTTATTGCAAAAGATGAATACAAGAAAAGCGAAAGCGAAAAAATAAACCAGAAGATATCATCACTTACAAAATGTATTGTATGCCTTCAGGATGTTAACGACGAGCATAAGCACAGGATTATCCATGGCAACAATGAAAAGATAAAAGAGACAGAAAAAACTCTTAGTGAACTTATCAAAGAAAAAACAATTCTTGAAAAAAAATGTTTGGAGCTTGAACAAAAGCGTGATGAATATGAGGCAATCCAGAAAAAAGCGGAAATTGTAAAGATAAAAACAAGAATGCTTGAAGAAAAGAAGATTGAAATAGAAAATACCCAGAAAATAATTTACGAGCAAAAATTGATTCTTTCAAAATTGAATGAAGACAAAGAAAAAAGCGAGAAAGAAATTAAAGACACAGGTGCCGCAGAAAAAGATTATATTGAAGCGCGGCAGGAGTTTATGAAGATTCAGGCAGTATTAAAAAATGAAGAGATAAAGCTTGCAAGACTGTCCGAGCAGAAAAGTTCTGTTGAAGAAATAATTGGAGAACTTGAAAAACAGGTTAAAGTTAAGGAAGAATTAAAAAAGACTATACTGAGAATGACTGATGTTTACAACTGGCTCTCTGACTTTTTTGAAAATGTTATAATAACAATGGAAAAGCACGTATTTACAAAGATATACTACGAATTCAATGATTTAGTTGCAAAATGGTTCTCAACATTAATTGGCGACGAAACAATAACGCTAAGATTAAACAATGAATTCACACCAATGCTTGAACAAAACGGCTACGAAACAGAGATTGAAAACCTTTCCGGCGGCGAGAAAACTGCTGTAGCGCTTTCATACAGACTTGCACTAAATAAGGTTATTAACGACGTTGTCTCAAATGTCAATACAAAAGATTTGATAATACTTGATGAACCTACAGACGGATTTTCTTCAGAGCAGCTTGACCGCGTGAAAGAAGTTTTGGAAGAGCTTGAATTAAAACAAGTCATAATTGTTTCACATGAATCAAAAGTTGAAGGATTTGTTGACAAAGTCATTAGAATTGTTAAAAGCGAACATGAGAGTAAAGTAAGTTCTTAGATGTATTTTATATTAAATGTCAAAAAGAATTAGTTAACTAATATAGGCAATTCAAGTCTTTTTTCCAAATCTTTTTCTGGAATATGTATTGAGCTGTCTTGTGATACCATATTTCTTCCGTTAGTTTTTGAGAGATAAAGCGCCAGGTCTGCGCGTGCGTAAATCATTTCAGGATTATCATCTTTTCTAAATTCACTAACTCCTGCGCTTACAGTAAACTTTATGTCCTTTTTCTCGTATCTAAAGGTTGTATTTTCAATTGTTGTTCTTATCCTTTCTGCAAGGGTATATGCTCCTTGTACATCTGAACCTGGAAGAATCATTGCAAACTCTTCGCCACCGAGTCTTGCTACAGTGTCTACTATTCTTGAAGCATCTATTAGTATTCCAGCAAACATTTTAAGTATATAGTTTCCGCCAGGATGACCATAATCAGTGTTTATTCTTTTAAAATGGTCTATGTCAAGCATGACAAGAGAAGCATGGTTTTCGTTTCTTTTATATTCTCCAAACCTTCTTTCAAATTCTTCATTAAAATATCGTACATTGAAAAGTGATGTCAATGGGTCTCTTATTGCCTGATTAGTTAAAAGTTCGTGTTCTTGAGAACTTAGAGTAGTATATCCATAGGATTTAACGAGTTTTAGAGCCTCAATTAAATCTTTAGGAAGTGCTGCCGTTTCAGGCTTTGAATTATAACCGTCTTGTACTAAATCTACTAATTTTGTTCGTTTAACCATAATAATTGATATACGTTTTAGTATACTAATTTAATATTTATGCATATCATAGTATTTAAATGTTTCGAAAACATGAAGTTATAGTTTAATTGTTAAATTATTAGTTTATTAAGCATAAAATATTTCTATGATAAATCTTAAATAGTGGTTGTATCAGAATGGACATATGGCGTTTTGGAAAGCATTGTGGACTGGGATTGTTATATTCTTCAGCTATATATGGTCATTATTTTTAACGTGGGGTACCATTCTTATAGCACCGATAATGTCGCCAACACTGCTTTGGATACTTGTTCCAGTATGGCTTTCGTGGTTTTTTTCCGAGTTTTTTCAGGAGAAAAAAAGCACGAGTTTTGGAAACGCGATAACAAACGGTGTTGTGCCGCTGTGGGTTGGAATTGACTGGACAAGATTTCTTGTTACCGGGCTAATAGATAGGGATATAATTTTTAATCTTGACATCTTCATCAAATTCATAATCTGCATTGTAGTATTTATCTATGGGTTATTTGTGATAGTTTTAGGCATTAAGGCCGTCGCATACGCTCATTACGTTGGAAGAATAAGGGAGATAACGTACGTTATAATAATGTTCACTCCAATTATATATGGTGTTATTGAGATAAGTTTTAAAGCTGTTTTCTCAATGATACTTTTTTTCCCGCTTTTTTACTATCTTATTGAGCTTATTGACTATTACACCCCTGACCCTGAAGCCATAAAAGCAGACAACAATCAGGGAAATAATAACAGCGGTTTTTGATAAATTTTTCTTCTAAGATTTAGGTAAGTTCATATTTTTATGAATTTGCCGTGTTTTTGCTCAAGCTTTTTCTTAAAAAGGTTGGTAGACAGAAATAAGGGAAACAATAACAGCGGTTTTTGATGAAATTTTTAGGATAAGATGATTTCTTAATAAAAAAAGTTAGGTGAATTCCTTTGTAGGAATTCGCTCTCTTTTGCTCAAGGTTTTGTAAAACCTTGTTAAACATAAAGTATATAAATAAGAGGTTTGCAAATACAACATGTTGTATTAAACAATAAATTAGCCACAAGATGTTGTGGTTTTAACGATTTGTCTAAAAACGGGTAAGAGGCGACATAAATGGAAAAACACAGTGTTATCTATGTAAAAAAAAGAAACGGCGAAAAAGCTTTTTATGATCCTGAAAAGATAAAGAATGCGATAAAAAAGGCATTCTTGTCAAAGAACATATTTGATGACAATTTATTTCTAAAGCTTACAAATGATGTTGAGCTGTTGATGGCTGAAAGAATCGAAAAAGACAGAATTCCAAATGTCGAGGAAATACAGGACATGGTTGAGCTTGTATTGATAAAGAATGAGTATCCTGAAATCGCCCGTTCATATATAGTCTACCGTGAAGAGCATAAAAAGATAAGAGAAGAAAAAAAGCTTGAAGAGATAAGCCTTCACAAGTTCAAGATAAAGGACAATGATAAAGAGATATATTTTGACTCCAAAAGAATAAAGGACCACCTTAGTAAACTAAGCTTTGGCTTAAAGAAAGTTGACATTAATGATATCGTTGATGACGTCTGCAAAAACATATACGAAGGCATGAGTCTAAACGAAGTAAAAAAACTTACATTAAGCTTGATTAAGCAGAGAATAGAGAAGCATTATGATTATTCTGCGCTTTCATCAAGATACATCCTTGATGAGATGTACAATGAGATTCTTGATACAGATATTTATTCAAATGATTTTGAAAACAAATACAGAGCGAATTTTGAAGAGTATATAGATAAGGGAATAGAACTTGAAATGCTAAACCCAAAACTTAAGGAGTTTAACCTTAAAAAAATCTCAGAAGCGCTTATGCCAAAAAGAGACCAGCTTTTCTTTTATCTTGGAATACAGACAATTCAGGACAGGTATCTTCTAAGAAATAGGGACACACAAAAGAAAGTTATTGAGCTTCCGCAGTATATGTGGATGAGAGTTGCGATGGGCATCGCTCTTAAAGAGAAAGACAAGGATAAGTGGGCGATAGAATTTTATAACTCAATTTCAGAAATGAACATGATTAGCTCAACGCCTACACTCTTTAACAGTGGGACTCCTCACAGCCAGATGAGTTCATGCTATATCAACACAGTAAGCGATTCTTTGACAAACATATTCAAGACATACTCTGACTGCGCACAGCTTTCAAAATGGGCTGGTGGCATAGGAACAGACTGGACATATGTGAGAGGAACTGGTTCAAAAATCAAAGGAACAAACGGAAGCTCACAGGGAATAATCCCATTCCTTAAGATTTACAACGATGTTGCTTTGGCAGTAAATCAGGGTGGAAAAAGAAAAGGCGCAATGGCCGCTTATCTTGAAACTTGGCACAGTGATATTGAAGAATTTTTGGAATTAAAGAAGAATACAGGAGACGAAAGACGACGTGCTCACGACATGTTTCCTGCATGTTTTGTTTCTGATTTATTCATGAAGAGAGTAATTGAGAATGGACGATTGACATTGTTTTCGCCGGATATGGTGCCAGGTCTTCATGATGCTTACGGAAAAGATTTTGAAGAATTGTATATTAAGTATGAAAACTCAAATATCCACGGCTCAAAGCAGGTGAATGCTCGCGACATCTGGAAAAAGATGCTTACTATGCTTTATGAAACAGGTAACCCGTGGATTACGTTTAAAGATGCTATGAATGTTAGAAATCCTCAAAGTCATGTCGGTGTGATTCATTCGTCTAATTTATGTACAGAGATTACATTGAACACTTCTGAGAAAGAAACAGCCGTTTGCAATCTTGCAAGCATTAACATGTCAAGGATGATAAAAAACGGCAAAATAGACAATGAACTTCTTGAAAAGACTGTTAGCGTTTCAATGAGGATGCTTGATAATGTGATAGATAACAACTTTTATCCAATTGTTGAATCTGAAACTTCAAATATGAATCATCGACCTGTTGGTCTAGGAATAATGGGTTACCAGGACGCATTATATCAGCTTGGAATAGATTTTGACAGCGAAGAAAACGTTGAATTTGCTGATTTATCCATGGAGATGATTTCGTATTACGCAATACTTGGAAGCTCAAAACTTGCAAAGGAAAAAGGAAAATACGATTCATATAAAGGAAGCAAGTGGGATAAAGGATTATTTCCTTTTGACACAATGAAGCTCCTTGAAGAGAACCGCGGACGAGCTTTGATAATGAGCAGAAACTCAACGATGGACTGGGAAAAATTAAAACAGCATGTTAAGGAGCATGGCATGCGTAACTCAAACACCATGGCAATAGCGCCAACTGCAACAATCTCAAACATAGCAGGAACAACACCATGCATAGAGCCTACTTTTAAGAATCTTTACATGAAAGAGAACCTTTCAGGAAATTTTATACTGATAAATAAATTCCTGATTGATGAGCTTGAAAAAGTAGGGATGTGGAATAACAGCATTCTGACAAAGCTAAAGCTTAACAACGGCTCTGTTCAAAACATTGATGAGATACCAAGCGACATCAAGAGCAGGTTTAAGGAAGCTTTTGAAGTTGACTCTTTATGGGTTTTAAAAACAGCATCAGCAAGGTCAAAATGGATTGATCAGTCAGCGTCGACAAACTTTTTTGTAAAAACAACAAACGGGAAATATTTGAATGACCTTTATGTGAACGCATGGGATATGGGCCTTAAGACGACTTATTATCTACGAACTTTGGCAGCGTCACAGGTCACAAAAACAGTAAGCGAAGAAAGCATTGTTATAAAGATTGAAGAAAAGAAACCTGAAATGATAGCAGAGATTAAGGAAAGCGCAGTTAAAACAGAATTTAAAGCGTGCAGCATAGATAATCCTGACTGCGAATCATGTCAGTAAAATATATGTGAGGGGAAAAATAAAATGGCATCACTGGATATGTTCAAAAAAGATTTTACAAGCTTAAACAAGTCAAACAGCGATATAATCAACAAAAGAAAAATTATCAACGGAGAGGATGACGGCCTTATGCAGGTTTCACCTTTAAAGCATCCGTTTGCAAACGAGATATTCCAGACAATGATTAAAAATAACTGGGTGCCTCAGGAAGTTCAGATGAATAGGGATATTGAGATGTGGAAAGACAATGACGCTTTGAGTGAGCAGGAGAAGGAAGTGTATAAGCGAAGCCTTGCGTTTGTTTCAAACCTTGACGGAATACAGACAAATAATCTTGTGCAAAACATGCTTAGACAGATAACGTCACCTGAAGTATCGCTTGCAATAGTAAGGCAGGCGTACGAGGAAGCGCTTCATGTTCACAGCTACTCAACAATGATTGAGTCGCTTGGCTTTGACCCTGAAGAGATTTATGGCATGTATAAGAAAGACTTGAAATTATATAATAAAAACAAGTATGTTTTATCAGCTGTTGGAAAGATTGCGGCGTATGATTTTAAGACTGGAAATTTCAAGAACGACCAGATGTTTTTGGAGGCATGCGTTGGCAACATAATACTTGAAGGGATATACTTCTACAGCGCATTCCTGATTTTCTATATATTAAAGAGAAACAATAAGATGCCTGGAAGCGCAGAGATGATACAATTTATTAATAGGGATGAAGACATGCACTTAAAATTGTTTATAGAGATTACTAACACGATAAAAGAAGAGCAGGCTGAGCTTTGGACTGAAGAATTCAGGGAGAAAATCACCCAGAATTTCAAGGACGCAGTTGACCACGAACTCACATGGGGCGCATCATGCATAGGCAACGGAATACTTGGACTTACACCTAATAATTTAGAGGAGTACCTTCACTTCGTATGCGATATGAGGCTCTCATCAATTGGGTTGCCAAAAGTCTGGGGCTCAAAAAACCCGTTCCCATGGATTGACGAAATGACTCAAGGCTCAATGATTGAAGTGAACTTCTTTGAAGGCAAAGTCAAAGAATACTCAACAGGAACACTGAAGTGGGACTAAAGAAATAAATAATATTTTTTTATTTATATTTTTATTAATTTACTTTGAATTTGAATAGTACAAAATAACAAATCAAACAATAACTTTTCTATCGTAAGTTATCTCTCTAGATGCCTCTTTCAAATCATTTAATATCCACAAACTACAAATATCAAGAGGATTTATAGGTTCGCCGCACCCGTCAATATTAGTTAATATACCTCCTTGGAATACATTAAATTTTATTCCCCTTAATTCATCATTCCCTGCATTTTCGAACTCAATAAGGACAGGCATTAACGGGTTATAATATAAATCTAAATATCCCTCTGAATCTAAAGACAAATCTATTTTAGGTAAGTGATTGTTAATCTCTTGACTTATTTCTTCCTGAGAAGCATTACGCTTTAACAATAAAACTATGAGTTTACATCTGTCTTCATAAAATCCATCAAGCTCATGACATCTACTTAAATTTTTTGAAATTATTGCAAGATTGTATATACATTTTTTCTCATAAATTCCTTTATTTTTTAGTATCTCACAACTTTGTGCATCTTGACCATATAATTTTAATCTATTTGTATCAAAAAAAGAAAAACCAAGTTTTGAAGCAAACTTACTATAACATAATGGTTTTAATGAACCTAATTCTTCACATATACTCGCATTATTAATTTTAATAGCTCTTTCTATTGTGCTTGAACTTAGTGCTTCAATTTTACTAAAACAATCATAACTGATATTGTTCATCTTACATATTGAGTTTATATAACAATCTGTTCCTCCGACCCAACCCATAGAACTACAAATGTCATATGTTTCTGGGGTGCTTAATTCTCTAAAGCACTCCTCACTATTACATAACTTAATATCTTTTTTCTCTATTGCTACTTGATTTAAGCATTGACTTCTAACTCCTCCAAAGCTATCATACATTAAGTTGCATATAGATTCATTCTTTGTAATCATAGAAATTTTAGTTAAGCAGTCAGCGATATCATAATTAAAATCTCCTGCATCCTCACAAAGTTGTGGGTCTAATCTGTCTACTGCTTTTGCAATAGTTGATTTTCTAAAACAATCACTGTTATCATGGGTTATACCAAGACACATATCTGGATTCTTATTTTTTACTGCAATAATATTCTTACATTCCTCAACATATTGCTGGTTTCCTTTACATAACGATTCATCACCTGTTAGTTTTGCTATTTCTAACAAACAATATGGTCTCATTTGCGATCCTGAAGCTGTTGCAGAAAATTTGTTGCAATAATTAGAATCACTTTCATTTATGGCTTTTTGCAAATAACATAAATCCCGGTAGTTCAAATCTTGAACATTTTGACAATTATCAATTTTAGAGCAACCTACAAGACTCAATACAACAATTAAAAATATTAATATTTTATATCTCATTTTGGCGTTAAAGTGTTGATTATGATATTTTGGTACTCAGTTTCTAAAGTTGAACTGTAAGGATCATAAGAATCATACTCAAGTGAACAAAGTTTATAAATGCATGTCGATATATTACAATCTTCAGTAATATATTTTCTTGGGTAAATTATTTTACAACCATCAATATCCATCAATTTTTGATCCATATAGATTCTAAGCTCAGATCCATCAAGATTTGTTTCCCCTTCACTTACTATGTTTGCTTGTTCAATATTATCAATTAATTCAATATTATAATCTTCAACATGAATATTTTTATTTTTTCTTTCACTATATAAGCGATCTTTTACTGCTCCCCACAATTGATAGTTCTTTGGGTTATCGCGTTTAATCTGAATATTTTCGATACACCTTGTTCTGAATTCTCCACTAAGATCACAAAAATTCTTGTTATTCTCTTCAATAGCTAAATTAAAATAGCATTTATTTTGTGGTTTATCTTTAAGTTTTTTGCATATGACTTCATCTTGCCCGCTGATATCATATTTTAACACTTCAGCAAGATTAAATCCTAGTTTTTTTGCAAATTCCGCATAACATAGTACTTTAGATTCTTTTAACTCTTCACATTTTGAAGAATCATTAACTGAAATTGCTTTCCTAGTTATCTCTTTACTTTGACTATATAATATATTATAACAATCAGATTTAATATTTTTTATTTTACAAATACCATTTAAATAGCACCTTATTGATCCTGCAGTGGACATATTTTTACATATACTAATATCTTTTGTCATGAATTTATCAAAGCATTCATCAGGATAGTCTGCATTTTCACAATATATTGGATTTTTTGTTTGCATTGCTAATTTTTCAAAACAATCATACCTAGCATAACCTGTACGAGAATTATCAGGAATCATGTCACACCCTTTACTTTCATTATTAGCAAGCGAGGTATACTCTATACAAAATGCATTATTTAGATTTAATTGTTCAGATTGATAACATCTTGTATAATTTAAAGGTTCTAAACTAATTTTAGACATAACATTCCATTGACATTTAGGAACTTCAATTAGAACATCTTCAAGTAATTCACAGAGTTTATTATCTTTTTTTCCAATTGCAATAGAAGTTATACAATTTTCATACTCATTGCCATATTCACATAAGTTTTCATTTAAAGTTGGAATTGCAAGAGCATAAAGGCATTGTTCTTTATCAGAGTTGGAAAATTGGTTACAAATAGTTATGTCTTTTAAATTAATTGCAATTTCGATTATGCAGCGATTAACCCTACCGGTATTGTTAATAATTTGTTTACATGCTTCCAAGTCATTACTGTTAACTGCTTTTTGATATCTCAGTTCATTTTGTTTTTCTAGAATCTTTTCATAACAGCTTTGTTTGAAACTGTCTGATTTCTCACACAAGCTTTTATTAATTGTAATCTCAGCTATATTTGAGTAACATTGATACTTTTTATCTCCTGCTTTTTCGCATAGTTCAACATTTAAGGTTGATACGGCTATGTTATAATAACAAGAGGAGTTATAAATGTCGTTTAGGTTATCACATAACTCCGTATCTTTGGATTTTGATGCAATAGTTAAATAACATTGCTGTTGCAGATATTCCATCTCAGGATTATTCTCCTCTACTAACCTATCACAACTTCCTTTATCCTTTAGGGAGGTTGCTACACCAAATAAACAAAGTTTTTTACCATAGTTATCAACAATACTTTGACAAATTTTATTGTCTTTAACTGCTAAACCAAATATTAGATAACACTGTGGGTCATAGTTAAGACAATAATCGGTATCTTTATTTTTAGCAGCTATACCTATTTTACATATCTCTTTCTCGTTTTCATCACAGGCGTCTGCACCATTATTCATGCCATAATTAACATAACATTCAATTTTGTCATTGACACCTAAATTATCCTGGTTATCTGTTGTCGTGATATTTCTACATGTACCTATATCTAAATTTGAAGAAGTTGATAAATTAGATGACTGCTCACTGCATCCTGACAAGATTAGTAGACTAATAATAAAAAGACAATATATTCCTATTTTAAGTCTTTTATATTCATCCATTCAAACCCCCGCAGATTTGACTTAAACATTTAATTTAATAATTGCACAATAAGTATTATATATAAAAATGTATCTGTTTAATTAACATGAATAAGAGTTAATAGAATAACAATTAGAAAAATATTCAATAATAAACAAATTCTATTTCTGATTTGGAGATTTTTTCATAAAGTTTTTTATGAAGCTGCAGCGGCCACCAGTCATATAATATGTTGTTGATTGGCTTCCACATTGCCACCCATCCAAGTATCATCAATGCTTCTGATGCGATTATTGTAAAAATATTATTTACTAGATAAGTTGATATCATATATTTTAATGAAAGACACATTATTAAAAATCCAAGCCCTACAAAGATGCTTTGTTTTCCTTCAGCTATTTTTAGGATGATATTATTGTTTGCAATCATGTTTCTGTATACAAAAAAGTTTTTTATAGAGCTTTTAATATGATTCTCATTGAATTTTCCTCTTTTTGATTCAGGAAGGTGAATCATCATCTTTATTTTTGTTTTAAGATGGAACTCACCATAGTATGTAAAGATGTACTCAACTGCGTCATCATCCAAATCTTTTTCTATGAAAGGGGAGGGGTCTAAAGAATTGAATAATTGATTTATGTTTTTTATTTTTATTTCAAGTATTTTGCCATCATAAGGCGCTTCGTTTGCAGTCATGAATATACCATGATGCCCCTATTTATATTACTTTGTTTTAAAGCGAGAGTTACAATAGGAGAAGATAATCTAATCATGATTTTGCTAATTTAGAAACATCCGCACCAATTGCTTCTTTATCTTGAGAAATGCTAAGTCTCTTAGGAAAATCAATAACTTCTGCTGATCTTTCAATTGATGGCGTGTGATAAGCAACTGCTCCAAAATTTTGATTGGCATGTGGAAAATAAAGTTCTCCTTTAACCTCAAATTTATTAAGTGTTGCGCCTGATTTATCTTTCTCTGTAATTTTGTAGAGCTCAGCAATTTCATAAATTCTCCTTGCAACTCCATTTTTAACATGATATATCCCAAGCGATTGGTTTTCAGGTGAAAAGTATGCCATAAGATTATGTTGTCTTGATGAAATCTCAGTTTCAAAACGCGAGAGCACAAGCGGCATTACTGATTCACTTGGCTTAATACCCAAAACATATCGGCCAACTTTGTAATTTCCAACTTGAAATATGTGAGCTATATAAACCCCGTGTGATGCTAACTCTTTTTCTGCTTCAAGAATGATATCTACTTTTTTTGGGAAGATAATTCGTTTATGAAGCAATACCACGGTTCTTTCTTCATTTTTTGTAAGAAGAAGATAATCATCCAGTGTAGATTTAAGATTAAACGCGTGAATGCGTTCTGGAAGCAACATACCTATAACCGATTTGTCATCTTTCTTTGGTTTTGATAATAATAGGTTATCATTAGTTACTTCATAACCTGAATTCTCGGAAAGTGCTTGAACAAAATCTTCAAGAGTCTTTATTTCTTGTTTGGCAGGATTTATTTCTTGTTTCATAGAAGAAGAGATGATTAATTCCTATTTCAAACTTTGGTTTTTACTTTGCATCCAGGTGGAAGCACGCTTATTATCTCATCCAAATCTGCGCCAAGTTTTTTCTGGATTAGCTTTGCAACGTCGCTTGTCTTCTCATTTCCCTGAGCTATCTCAATATATTCTTTGCAGTTATGCTTTACTGCGTTAATCGGTCCGCCCATAACTGCCCCATCATATATTCCTACGGCATAGTTCATAGATGGAGTGATATAATTGGTTTTTCCGCGTATCATAAACGCCCCTTTTGTTAGGTATTCGCCGCTGTTGGCTTCTTTAGTTACTTGGTCAGGTGTTACCCAGAAGACTTCAAGTGACGACATTCCAAGCTTCCATCCTTTGGAGTTTACTGCCGTGAAGTCTGACGCTTCCTGCATTGTTTTTTGTGTTGGATAATTCGATTTATCTTTTATCTTTAAAACAACAAACGGGCTTCCTGCCATGTCTGTGTGAAATATCAGGTCATTTTTTTCTGCATGCTTCTTGATTATTATCTCGTTTGTTGTTGCGTCGCGTCCGCCAACGCAGAGAAATCCTTCTGATGATATGAACCATCTGAATTTTTCATACCACTGCTTTTTTCGCGCCTCAACTTTTTCTTTAACTTCCTCTTTTGGAGTTTCCTTTTCAAGCTGTTCAAGCTTTTTTTTCTGGTCAAATACAGCTTTTTTTGCGCCTTCAATTTTACGCTTAAGTTTTTTTGCGCGCTCAAAGTAGTCGCCTGCATTCTCTTCAATGCTTTTCTTTAAGTCTATTGTTAACCGCACCATTATTTATGATGAAATTAAGTTAGTATTTAAAGCTTGTCAGAAATATATTTTGATATCTTTTTTGCAGTGGTTTCCTTGTTATTTTTGATATTGACAATGATGTCTGCAAATTTCCTGTTTTTCTTAAAGTATGGAACGCTGTACTCTTTTGCCAGGTATTTTTTATAGCGCCTGGATTCTTTTGAGGTTCTGTGCGAGTCTCTTGATTCCTGCCGTTTTAATGATTCTTGCCATGATGTGTTAAGATAGATTGTCATGTCAGCATGCTTTGAAATGATCTTATGAAGAAGATACATACCTTCGCATATTATGAATTTTTTATTTTTTAAATTGATATTTATCTTCAAATCTTTCTCTCCAGATTTTTGGTTCCATGCATTTTTTATG
>JAHFPP010000024.1:861-17530 GCA_023266675.1 Candidatus Woesearchaeota archaeon | reverse complement strand
CAGGCGTTATGGCTGCATATTCTGTCGCCGTACAATGCTTAAGGTTTCAGAAAAAATTGCTGAAAATGAAGGATGTGAATTTTTGATAACCGGCGAGAATCTAGGGCAGGTTGCGTCACAGACGCTTGACAACATGGCAGCAACTGACACCGCAGTAAAAATTCCAATACTTCGACCACTACTTACAAACGATAAGCAGGAAACAATTGATTTTGCAAAAAAAATCGGAACATTTGAAATATCTATAGAAAAAGGAATATGCTGTAGAGCAGTTCCGCAAAAACCTATAACAAAAGCAAAGCTGAAAATTGTTGAACAGGAAGAAGCGCGAGTTGACGTAAAAAAAATTATTGACAGCGCAGTTGAGACTGCAGAAGTTATGATGGTTAATCCTTAATTCTTATCAAGTATCTTTTCAATGGTTTCTAAAATTTGTCTGTTCTGAATAAATACCGGATTTGTTTCCTTTATGCGAATAAACTTTTACTTTAATAGGCGAGTCTGACCCTTCCTGAATTTTTCCTATTAATATAAGATACATATCATCCTTATTTGCTAATCCTATACTATACTTGTTTGTAAGGCATCCTTCATATCTTACTCCTATCCTCTCAAAATGTTTTAATGCCTCTGGCTTCTCATTTTCCTTAATTGTATATGGGCGAGGACACTTTGGCATCTCGCTTGCCATAAAACTGCCATGATTATAGAGCACATCAACTTTTGCATCTATTGAAGAATTCACACTTTTATCATCAGAATTATCTGAAAGAGATGGAGCTGAATAAGTTCCTATAAAACCAGCAACAACTGACGACATGAGCAATCTAGTATACATCCATTGTTTTATTATTTTGAACTATTTAAATCTTTCAGTTTAGTTGATTTGTAATAGAATAACTTTTTTTAAACAATAAATATATAATATAGTAAACGTATCTATCATTAATTAACTTTTTTTTATAAAGGTGTAACAATGTCTTTAACAAATGATGAAATTGAATACATAAGAAATGAGTTGCTTAATTCTACACGACCACTGATATTCTTTGATGACGACCCTGACGGACTTTCATCTTTTCTTCTTTTTTACAGATTTAAAACTGAAAGCAAAGGCATAGTTGTAAAAAGCTCTCCTGAAGTTTCAGCGGAGTACGCAAAAAAGGTTGAGGAGTACCAGCCTGATATTGTTTTCATACTTGATAAACCAATGCTTTCACAAGATTTTATTGATGAATGCAAAGGAAAAAAAATAATCTGGCTTGACCATCATGCGCCGCAAAAAAGGCACGGCGTCAAGTATTTTAATCCGCGAATTCATGACGACGCAGACAACCGTCCTACTAGCTACTGGGCTTACCGCATTGTTGAGCAGGACTTGTGGATTGCAATGGCTGGAATTGTAGGCGACTGGGCTTTGCCAAAAGATGTTTCAGATAAATTCAAGGAGGAATATCCGGAATTACTAAGCAAAGATATAGTCAATCCTCAGGACGCATTATTCAACTCTGACATTGGAAAAATTTCAAAGATGTTTTCATTCTTGCAGAAAGGAAAAACAACTGAAGTGTTAAAAGCGATAAAAATACTTACACGAGTTGAGTCGCCGCAGGAACTTTTTGAGCACACAACGCCACGCGCATCACTTCTTTACAAGAAATACAAGCAGATGGATGATGCGTATCAAAGTCTTTTGAACTCTGTTGATACAACTGACAAAAAAATTATTCTTTTCACATATGAAGAAAGCAAGATGAGTTTCACAGCGGATTTATCAAACGAGCTTCTTTACAGGTATCCAAACAGGGTAATAATAATCGGGCGCGAGAAAAATGACGAGATGAAGCTTTCAATGAGAGCATCAAATTTTATACTTCCTCCAATGGTTCAAAAAGCATTAGATGGCGTTGAAGGATACGGCGGAGGGCACGACCACGCTTGCGGAGGTTGCGTAAAGAAAAAAGATTTCCCTAAGTTCATTGAGCAGCTAAAAGCGCAGATGTAGTTCTTTTAAATTTTCTTTAAATATTCTTAATAACGTTTAGGCATGATGTAAAACCAGTCTATTTTTTGGATATCATGCTCTGAGCGCGCATACCTGACAATATTAAAATCATCAGATATAATTCTCTCGCTCATCACTGTTTTTCTGCTAACTGGCAGAGGGTCCACATATATTTGGTTAAATATTCCTTTTGGAGTTATCTTGGCGCCATTGGTTGATGCAAACGTAATTGGTCTAAACTCTTCATCAAATTTTGCTGCACGCCCTACATTAAGGACTCCTTCAAAATCCCTGTCTTTTATTCGCTTTGAACTTTTCCAGTCATTTTTTTCTCCATTTGCACAATATAAAAAAATAGTTTCTTTCTGGCTTAAAAGTTTATGGCGATGCATGTTTCCGTCAATATTTAAACTGTAAAATCTTGCGTTTTTTGGAAGCGACGGGTAATCTTCCCTTATTCTATCAAGCGTTTCATCCACACTTCCTTCAACCATGACGGCGTAATTATGCGGGGACCCGTGCAGGTCAGATTTTCCTGATGCAAGCAAATGATTGTACACATCGACATATACTGCGATGTTTAGTCTTTCAAAGTATGGCATAAGCCTTTTTCTGTTCATATGGGATATACTTATCTGATCAATTCTAGAAAGATTCTCAATTGCAATTTCCTCTTTTCCTATCGGAATTGCGCTTGATGTCACAAGTTTAAAGCCTTTGCTTTCAAAAAGGCTTAGAACATCAAAATAATTTTTTTCTCCATCCGTATAATCAAGAGGGTCAGTTGCGCCGTAAAGAAGAAGATCTCTTTTGTCAGGAAATCTCTGTATTCTTCCGCTAGGCTCTTTTGTTCTGTCTGTCAACGTTGCCATTTCGTCTGCTATTTTTTCAAGAAGTGAAAAAGGTATGAAGTCGCTAACTCCTTTTGGAGCGTCAACTCCGCAGAAATCACAAAACAGTGTGCAGCCAGACGTGAGTTCTATCATTGAAACATGTTGATAAATCAGGCTTCTTTGCTCTAAACTAAACTTCGCCAATTCATCTTCAAGCAGATTTGACGGCTTAATTGTTTTTGACTGCATTTTGTTGTAGAAATTAATGAGTAATTTATAAAACTTTATTTTTATTTATCACATTATAATGGTATCACTTAGAACTTCATTCCAGGCATCCCGCCTTTCATAGCACCGCCCATTTTCTTCATCATTTTCTCCATGTCTTTCTCTGAGCCGCCGCCTTTAAACATCTTCATAACTTTCTTACTCTGCTTGTACTGCTTGATTAAATCCCTAACCTCTCCGATGTTTCTTCCTGAGCCTTTTGAAATTCTGTCAAGGCGTGTGCCGTTTATTATCTCAGGGTCTTCAAGCTCTTCTTTTGTGCACGAATTCATAATATATCTCCAGCCAACTAACTTTTCTTCCTGGACTTTTAGCGCTTCTTTTGGAATCTTTAGGTTTCCCATGCCTGGAATCATTTCCATGACTTTGCCAAGCGGTCCCATCTTGTTCATCGCTTCCATCTGCTCGTATAAATCAATTAAATTGAATTCGCCTTTCAAAAACTTCTTTCCTAAATCCTTTGCATCCTCTTCAGAAATTGCTTCTTTTGCCTTTTCAAGTAACGCTTCAAGGTCTCCCATTCCAAGGAGGCGTCCGACAAAACCTTTTGGTGAAAACTCCTCAAGGTCGTCAATTTTCTCGCCAACTCCAATGAACTTGACATAAGCTTTTGTGATAGAACACGCAGCAAGAGCTCCTCCTCCTTTTGCTGTTCCTTCAAGCTTTGTAATAATAACTCCTGATACGCCGCACGTATCGTGAAACGCCTGCGCCTGTTTTTCTGCAGCCTGACCAACGTCTGCGCCTATGACTAAAAGGTTCTCGTCAGCGTCAACCAGCTTATGAATTTTTGTAAGCTCTTCAATAAGGTCGTCAGACAACGCGTCACGACCAGCGGTGTCGATAATCACAAGGTCAAATTTTGAAAGTTCATCTTCAAATTTCTTATAAATCTTTATAGGACTTTTTTCTTTTGGGTCGCCAAACACTGGGACTTTTATACTTTCGCCAAGCTGTTTTAGCTGTGTGAATGCTGCTGGACGCCACGTGTCTGTTGATATGAGCGCAACTTTGTGTCCTCTTTTTTGGTAGAATTTTGCAAGCTTTCCAGCGGTTGTTGTTTTTCCGTTACCAAAAAGACCTACAAGCATTATCTTGAAAGGCTTCTTTTTTAAAATATCAATTTTTTGGCCGTCGCCGCCAAGGAATTTTACGAGTTCTTCATAGACTATATGTACAAGATGATCTTTTTTTGAAAGATTTGGAACTTTCTCTTCCATTGCGCGTCGCTTGATTTCCTTTGTTATCGAAAATACAAGCTTCACGTTAACGTCTGACTGCAAAAGGCTTCTTTGGATATCTTTTACAAGCTCGTTGATAAGCTTTTCATCAACAAACATCGCATCAGCTATTTTTGAAAGCGTGTTTTTCAGCGACTCACCAAGTTTTTCAAGCACCATACAAATTAAAAACAGAGGATTATTTATAAAATTTGCCTAATAATCTGTTTCCTTCTTGAAACAAATATCACTCTTTGCTATTTTTTTGACAAAGTTTAAAAACTACCAAACTAATTAGTCAAATATGAAACGAACAATACTTGTTTTCTGTTTATCTTTTATTTTGCTAATTGGAATCTCTCAAGGATATGAATATCAGTTTAAAATTAATGATACTCTTTCCAATTCAGGAAAAACAATCACACTGATATCAATAACACTAGATAAAATTTTGATTAATATAAGTGATGAAGATAAATACCTTCCTTTAGGGGTTAATTCACCAAAAAACCTGGGTGAGTCAATTCTTTTTGTAAGAGGTATATACTATAATGAGACTAAAAGCGAGAGTTATGCAATGGTCGACTTTTGCACAAAATCAGAAGAGGTTTGCAATAATCTTGATGATGACTGTGACGGTAAAATTGATGATGGAGTTTCAAGAAAATGCGGTAGCAATACGACTCTTGGCATATGCAGTCAGGGTGTGCAGAAATGCATTAATGGAGAATGGGGATATTGTGAAAATGAAGTGCATCCGCAAAACGAGATATGCAATAATCTAGATGATAACTGCAATGGCAAAATCGATGAGGATATTTCCAGGTCATGCGGGAACTCGCCATTAACTGGTAAATGTAAGAATGGAATTCAAAAATGCGTAAATGCCTCATGGACTAAATGCGAAGGATACGTTTTTCCTACGGCAGAAGAATGCAACAATCTTGATGATAATTGCAATGGGGTTATTGATGAAGACTTAACAAAAAAGTGTGGTGTAAGCGACAAAGGCATCTGTAAACTTGGAAAGATAGAATGCAAAGGCGGTGCATGGCAGGCATGCATTGGAGAAGTGAATCCGGAATTTGAATGGTGCGATGGCGTCGACAATGACTGTGACGGGAAAATAGACAATGACTGCAAAAACAAAGGAATATATCTTAAACTTAAAGAATGGTTCTCCGGCTTATTTAATTGATAATGATAAGCATAATTTTAAATATCAACTATTTTTACTTTTAGTTTATGCAAGTAAAAATAATTTCAACAAAAGAGCTTCAGAAGCTGATTGCAGATAAAGCGAGTTATGTTTTAATTGACGTTCGGGAAAAAAACGAGCTTGTTCACGGAGTAATACCAACTTCAAAAAATGTTCCTTTGTCGGATTTTGGAAGTGTTTTGAACATGTCTGAGAAAGATTTTGAGAAAAAATACAAGTTTCCAAAATTCAAAAAGTCTGACAAAATAATAGTTTACTGCCGTTCTGGTGGGCGCTCAGGCCACGCATCAGAAATCTTGCATCAAGCGGGATATACTGCAACAAATTATGCAGGAAGCATACTTGAATGGTCAAAAATAGATAAGAACGTGAAAGCTTACTAACTTTTTAATCCAAAACAATATATCATTCCTTCTCGTGAAAATTTCCAAAATAAAACGCAAAGCTTTATAAAGTAATTCAAAATCCAAAACATATTCAATTTGCCATGAACAAAGTTCTGGCATGCTTGGCAAGATTAAGCATAAAGAATTGATAAAAAATTTAGTTTTGTCAAAATTTTTTGACATTGAGGGGATTAATATGGACGCAGCAAGACCACTTGACGCATTAAACGTCGCAAGAAATAAAAGAGTAATAGTAGAATTAAAGAACGGAAAGCAGTATGTAGGAAATTTGAAAGCTTTCGACATTCACATTAACGTTGTACTTGAAGAAGCTGAAGAAAGAGAAAACGGCGAATTAAAAAGAAAAATCGGCGTAGTCTTTTTACGAGGCGACACAATAACAATAATATCACCAGCATAAAAAGGTGTTTTTAGATGACAAAAGGAACAGCATCACAAGGAAAACAATCAAGGGGAAAAAGCCATATCTACTGCAGAAGATGCGGAGAACATTCCTATCATAAAAGGAAAAAAGTCTGCTCAAAATGCGGATACGGCGATTCTTCAAAACTTAGAAAGTATGCTTGGCAGAAAAAATAAGTTTTTATTTTTTTAATAATTTTCTTTATTGATTTATAATTTAGTTTATTAATCTTGATTTTACGCTAGATACAAATTCTGGTATCATATCACCTAATCTTCTGTCATACTCAATGATATTTATGTTGCCAGAAGCATACATTCTCCTATAGGAAATATGTTTTTCAGAGAACTCTCCTATTATCTCCCACAAATAGGGATGCGTGTTGTTTGCTACTTTTTCTGTGGATTTCAAGAGAAGAGCGAGGTCTTTGTTTTTTTTGTTTAATCTTGCCTCCTGTAATCCATTTCTTTGTATGTCCTCTGCATGCCTCAGCCAGGTTTTTGCTAAATAGTCCTCTCCCATCATAGATTTATAATGTGTTTCCAAAAATGAATTGTCGGGGAAGAAAACGCATGTTAATAGGTATCCGTCAAGTCTTCTGTCATCAGCAGGAAGGTTTGACAAGTCATAAGGGACTTTGCCTACTTTGTCTCTTCTTCCTGTGAAGTCAATTGGCAGATCTATTCTTCCAAAATTATCCTCTAAAAATTGCATAACCTCTTCAGAATATTCCGGGTAAAATGGTAAACTTTGCTGTCTTGTAAATAATGTCAGATCCAAATCGGATGCATATTCTCTCAGATAAACAAACGAGCCAAATACACTTACTTTGTTTCCTTCATCAAAAAATTTCTCTAGTGCCATTTTGAAGTTACTGTAAAGTAAAGAACAAATAATGAATATAAAAACTTTGTTCATTTTCTACAAAACATTTATATAGGAGTTAGGTCAACCTAACTTATAATGACAACACAAAACAAAGAGGACTATCTGCGAGCATTGTATGTTATTGAGGAGAGAAAAGGGGAGCTTAAATCAATTGATGTCGCATCTTACCTTGGCATTTCAAAGCCTTCTGTTTCAGAAATGATGAAAAAGCTTGATAAGGAAGGGCTTGTGAAAAGTCTGCCATATTCAAATCTTCAGTTCACTCCAAAAGGGAAGAAAAAAGCAGAGTACCTAACATCAAAGCACCGCATAATTGAACTTTTTTTAAAACAGGTGCTAAAAAGAACAGATTCCCAGCTTCATGAAGAAGCGCATAAATTAGAACACGCATTCTCTGATGAGTCAATTGATCAGATGAGAAAACTTCTGCGAAATCCAAAAACAGACCCGCACGGAAAATTAATACCAATAATTTAAAAGGAAAGACTATGGATACAGATACAACTACAACAGACGAAAACATTAATTTAAATAAACGCATTCCTCTATGGAAAGTGTTTTTTGACAGAAAATTCTGGATGTTTTTTGGCTCAGGATTAATTGTCAGCGTTGCATATATGGACCCTGGAAACTGGGGCACAAATATTGCAGCAGGCGCTCAGTTTAATTATGACCTTTTATGGGTAATCTGGATGGCGTCTGGCATGGGGATGCTTTTTCAGTATATTTCTGGAAAGATAGGTTTAGCAGGATACTCACTAGCAGAGCTCGTTAAGCTTAATGTAAAAAGCAAGTTAGGAGTATGGCTTTACTGGATAATGGCGGAAATTGTAATTCTCGCAACTGATTTAGCAGAGTTCCTGGGAATAGTTGTAGCTCTAAAAATTCTTTTTGGGATACCAATGATTTTTGGAACATTTATAGCAGTAATAGACGTTTTGCTCTTAGTATTAATAACTGAAAAAAGATTTCATTATCTTGAAAAAGCGTTTATACTTTTTGTCACATTAATCGGTTTTGCGTTTGTATACGAAGTATTTATTACAAAACCAGACTTGGCAGGAATTATACACGGCTCAATATTCCCAATATTAACAGCGCAAAGCGCATTAATAGCTGTCGGAATTATCGGTGCAACCGTCATGCCTCACGCGTTATTTGTTCATTCATGGCTTATAAAAAATAAAGCCCATAGCACAGAATTTAAAGGCATGAAAAGAAAATTAGAATATCATGCTGTTGAAGATGTATTCGCTTTAATTGTAGCTGCATTCATAAATGCTGCAATGCTTATAATGGCAGCAGCAGCGTTTTACGGACTTAGCACGCAGGTAGTAACTTTGGAAGGCGCACACGTTACATTAATACCCTTATTTGGAAGCGTTGCAGCTCTTGTCTTTGCAATTGCATTACTATCCGCAGGTGTTTCATCATCAATTACAGGTACGCTTGCCGGACAGTCAGTGATGGATGGACTTACTAATTTTAGAATCCCGCTATGGGTAAGGCGTCTTATTACAAGATTCATAAACCTTATTCCTCTAACTATAGCAATTGTGCTTGGAATTGAACCATTAAAAGTTCTTGTATACAGCCAGGCAGTCTTAAGCATATTGCTTCCGTTGCCAATAATTCCTCTGTTAATCTTTAGCTCTAACAAAGAAATCATGGGCGACTTAGTCAATAAAAAAGTAACCACTTTCTTTGCATGGACGTTTGCAGTTGTAATACTATGTTTTAATGCATACCTAATCTTTCAGTTTTTTACTGGGAATTTTTAATCATTCTTAATGTATAACTTTAATTCTTTAATATCACTTTATCTATTAAAATTGGGTCTTAGTCTGAATTATTTATACATTATTCTATCAGAACTAAATCAAAGATTAGGATTATCTATTCATACATTAAAATAAAATTGTCATATCAGTGAATTTTTTAGAAAAAATATTTAAAAAAATAAAAAAATAATTTTGTTTTTTATTTAGTCTTTAGCTAGTTTGTATAGCGCAATTATTGCAACAACAGCTGCTGCTGGTGCCATAAGTGACTGTACGTTTACTAGGAACTTTCCAACAAAGTCGACTTTTAAGATGTCAACTAGGCTGTTAGCTGAGACTACGAATGCTACTGCTGCTATTAAAAATGACTGGATTTCCTTATCGGTTATGTTCAATAGTCCTACTGCTATTCCTATTGCTCCAAGTGTCCATGCTACCCATGGTGCTGCTTCTAAAAATGCAAATACTAATGCAAGTATTAATCCTGCAATAAAGGACCACGGTCCAATTTGTTCTTTTAATCCCATTTTTCAAACCTCCATTTTTTGTCTGAATATTTTTTTTCTATCGTGGTAAAACCGAGTCTTTTAATCGCTTTTTTTAAAATTACTAAATCCCCCGATTTCCACTGGCTTCCTCTGTGAGGTTAACAGCTATATTTAAAACTTTATATACTCAAGTATATACTTTAAGATTAAACTGGATTTTAATGGTGTCCTTATAATCTTATTTTATATACAACTAGAATTTTTTATTAATGATGGTAACGCAAAGTGACTGCAATTCTTATAAATCGATCCTAAATTATGACTCTCATATATTAAATGACAAAGAAGTAAGAAACTTTCCTTATTATGACTCTTTAATTGATATCAGACAGGAATTAGAACATTTGGTTGAAGGATTTCCAACCAATAGATGCGGGCATGCAAGTTATGTTGTAAGGCGTGTGCTGCAACTTAAGATTGTAGAAGTTGATTATACTCCTCCAACTAGCTTTAAAGGTCATTTTTCACGAAAACACTTTGTTAATGTTGATGTAAAAAGCCAGGTTTATATCGATCTTACACAGGACCAGTTTGTGCCTAGACTTCCGGGATTAGTTATAATGCCTTCTTCAACAGGTATCATGGCAAATCCAAAAGAAATTGATTTATCCTATCTACTAAGCGATTTTTCTGAGCAAGAAATTAATTTACTAAACAGTATTGCTTCTGGATTTAAATTTTAATTTATTTATGGAATTATCTTCTTTCAGATTACTTCCGATAGGTTTTTAAATCACGTCATTTTTCAGAATTTGGGGAGGTGCCGGAGTGGCCAAACCTTTTAAGGCGTCTTGCTTTAATTGTGGCTAGACGGGATAGGCTTAGGCAAATCAGGTCTGCTGAGTCGAGCGATCGGCAATGATTTGAAGATACCTATTAGCTTAGTGCTTACGCGTGTTCGAATCACGTCCTCCTCATTTTTTCAATTCTTAATTCATGTTAAGTGTATTCTGTTGTTCTGAAGAATACGCTATCTTTTGCTCGAGCTTTTTTTAAAAGGTTGGTCTACCTCCCTTTATACTTCTATAACTAATTTCACGTAATAATCTATAACAGAATCAATATCACTAATTTGTCAATCTTACTTTTGTTGACGTAGCTTCTTCCCATATCGGATTGTAATCCAGTTTATCTGAAATCTTATAGTAAACGCCTAATGCTTTTCTTAATAAAAACAAAGAGGTTACTCCAATCTTTTTACCAATTCCCTCTATTTCATTGAATCTTGCAAGATAATGCTGTAATTTTTTCGGTGAGAACTGAGGGTCAGAAGCATAATCTGGGTGTTTTTCTATAATCTGTCTTTGTCCTGCCATAATTCGCTTAATCTGGATGTACCAATCATGGAATGTTGAGACTTTCATTATTGTGCTGTAAGCAGAATCAATGATTTCATTGTGTCCTTTTGTAATAACATCCAATAGTCCGTCCTCATTTATTATATCAGGAGGCATCAATTCAATTTTTAACTTATCTGCAAGCGTGAACAATTCATTAAGCTTTGTCATGTATAAACTTCCTGTGACCCAGTTTGGTTTGATAAGTCTGCCTTGCGTATCCTCAGTAAAATATTTTGAAAAAAAAGTATTTGGATTAGAGGTAAAATACGCATTTGAACCACCAACTAAAACCAACTCCGGATTTCCTGAGAGCGTTTTAATCATATTTTCTGCAGCAGCGGAATTAATTGTTACATCACCATCGCAAAACATCATTGTATTATCAGAGCATACAGACACTATTCTGTTCCACGCATTTGCTTTTCCAGGAGAGGATGTTATGACTTTTATTTTATCTTCTGATAACGCCATATCTGTTGTTATTGCATAAGTATTGTCAGTTGAACCATTTACACAAACTATTACCTCTCTAGGATGTGTACTTTGTGAAAGAATACTTTCCAATGTCTGTACTATCGTGCTCTCTTCATTTCTGACAGGTATCCCAACAGAATAAGTTACTTCCATAGAGTAATGAACTTATAACTATTTTATAAATTTATCGATAAAAACCATTCTATAATATAAGCGACATTAATAAAATTTAATATTTCTCAACCAATCAATCCGACAAAGAACCCTGTAAATTTGATAAAAAAATAGAAGTTGATTGCAAAACACCCAATTGATGAGAACCACTTGGCAGAGTTAAGCCCTCCAAGCACAAACTGCTCAAGGAATAAGCATCCAAGAAAATACACTATTGGGATCAATATTAATACAAAAATGTTTGAAGCGCTAAAAAATGGAATTGTAATTACCGACAGAATAAAAACCCAAGTCCAATGAGGAACCGATGCCTGGTCAGGGCCATATTGTCCAAGGTAGGATGGCATCACATCGGCAAGAATAAGATAAATTATCACACCAATTACACCTATATAATTTGCCACTATCACTGCAAAAAATGCTATAGGTGTAAACTCAATAAATATGCGGTATCTTGAGATAAAATACTTAAACACCCCTCCGACAAGCACAAAAATTACAAACGCTGTTATTTTTCTCAAATTGAGAATATTAAACGCAAACAGCATAAGAAGGGTTATTGCAGTAAAAATAAGGTAAGTATAAATCTTCTTTTCGTTTTTAGCCATATACGATACTAATTTTTTGTATCCCCTAATTTTTTTACTGCCATCATTCATAAGCATATTTTAAAAATGATATATAAAAATGTATCTTTGTTTCTGCACTGCATGCCGCCATTTGAACACGCTTCATACTATAACAATAAGCTTTATCAATAATGGCGACATATAATCTTCAACTTAAAGATAATCTTTAAAAATAAAACATTATATCTCAGTTTAGATAAAATCAATGTCAACATTGGTAATTCTAAACTAAAAAATTGAATATACGGAGGAGTTAAAATGGTAAAAATAAACGAGAAAGCACCAGATTTTACAGAAAACGCATTTATAGACAATGAGATAAAGAAGATTTCACTTAAGGACTACAAAGGAAAGTGGGTAGTATTATTCTTCTATCCAGCTGACTTCACATTTGTCTGCCCAACTGAACTAGGAGACCTTGCAACACACTATGACGAGATAAAAAAGATAGGCGCAGAAGTAATCAGCGTCTCAGTTGATACAGCGTTTGTGCACAAGGCATGGCATGACAACTCACCAACAATAAAGCACATAACCTATCCTATGCTTGCAGACCCAACAAAAAGAGTATGCACAGCTTATGGAACACTGATTGAAGATGAAGGATTATCTTTACGTGCAACAGCAATAATAAACCCTGACGGAATACTAAAATCTTATGAGATAAACGACAACTCAATCGGCCGCTCAAGCGAAGAGCTCATAAGAAAACTAAAGGCCGCGCAGTACGTCTCAACACACAGCGGAGAAGTATGCCCAATGAACTGGAAGCCTGGCGCCAAAACCTTGAAGCCAGGAATGGATTTAGTCGGAAAAATATAATTTTTTTTTTATTCTTTTGCAGTTACCTTAATCTTTTTGTGTCATCCCTTAATGCTCTGACAATCGTTTCTACTTTTTCTAACTTTACTATCGCTTCATGCATGCTATTCAACGCTGAAACTTTTTCCTTTTCTCTTGCTTCTCTATTCATTATATTATTTATTCTCTCTAAATTGGCTTTTGCAGTTGTTATCTTCTCATTGTATTGGTCAATTGCTTTTTTCAGAAGCATTAAATCACTGTCAGCCTGGTGCTCTCCATTAATATGGCTTTCTAATATTTCAATTGCTTCACGATAATTATTATCATTCAATTTTCCTATTGCTCTTTCTAACGTTTTATGAAAAAAACCCATCTTTAATCCTCCTACTGATATACACACTCTTTGAAATAACTTATTTATTTAGTTTTGGATTTCATTTTTTTAATTCCTAACTTGGTGTATTGCTTTTTTTTAGCAATACGCTCTCTTTTGCTCGAGCTTTTGTAAAACGCTTGACAACAAAATTATCTGCGTCCTGAAAACAAAAAGTTTTCATGAGGTCGGTAGCAAAGCTTATAAACAATATATTAATTTTTACTCCTCATGCCAACAGACAAAGAAATAAAAAAAGAATTCAAGCGTACTGCGTCAGAGAACCATGACAAGTATTATGCTACAAACGTACTTAAAAAATCAGGATTCAAGAGAAAACACTGTGACTGCGGAATTTATTACTGGACGTCAACGGATTCAAAGACGTGCGGAGACTCTGCATGCAGCGGAGGATTTAGGTTTTTTGAAAACAACCCATGTAGTGAAAAACTTTCTTATATCGACGTGTGGAAAAAATTCAGCATCATGTTTAGCACTCTTGGATACACACCAATAAAGCGTTATCCGCTTGTAGCTCGCTGGCGTGACGATATGGATTTCACAATAGCATCAATTGCAGCATTTCAGCCATACGTTGTAAGCGGCGAAGTTGAAGCACCAGCAAATCCTTTAGTTATACCACAATTTTGCCTAAGGTTTGGAGATATTGACAACGTCGGAATAACAGGCGCTCATATGACCTGCTTTAACATGATTGGCCAGCACATGTTTGTATCACCAGATAAATGGAACCAAGAAAAAGTCTTTTCAGACATAAAAAAATGGCTTAACGACGGACTTGGACTTCTCGACAGCGAAATAATATTTCACGAAGATGCATGGGCTGGCGGCGGAAACTTTGGACCTTGCATGGAATTCTTCTCACGCGGCGTTGAAATAGGAAATCAGGTTTACATGATGTATGAACAGACGCCAAGCGGACAGGAAGAGCTAAAGCTTAAAGTCCTTGACATGGGAATGGGAATGGAACGAAACGCTTGGTTCTCACAGGGTGTGCCAACAATATATGATGCAACTTTTCCTGCCGTTATGAAAAAACTTCGGGAAAGAACAAATATATCAGTTGACGAAAAAATAATCAAAAAATATGTTCCTTATGCAGGATACCTAAACATTGATGAAGTTGACGATATTCAAAAGGCGTGGCAAAGAGTATCTGATAAAGTTGGCATAGATGTTTTAAAATTAAAAGAAATAGTTTTACCAAACGCAGCGCTTTACTCAATAGCTGAACATGCAAGAGGATTATTAATCGCATTTAGCGACGGCGCACTTGCATCAAACGTTGGCGGCGGATATAATCTTAGAGTGCTTGCTAGACGAGCATTCTCATTCATTGACCAATACAAATGGGATATTGATTTGGCTGATGTGTGCGCGTGGCATGCAGAGGAATTAAAAGAAATATTCCCTGAGCTACAAGAAAACCTGCAGGAAGTGCGTGACATAATAAACGTTGAAAAACGAAAATATGAAAGCACAAAAGACCGCGCAAATGCGCTAGTTCTCCAGATGATAAAAAAAGGAGATATAACTGAAGACGTGCTTATAGAACTATACGATTCAAACGGAATAACTCCTGACATAATAAAAAGCGAGGCAAAAAAATCAGGAATCGAAGTTGTAGTTCCTGACGATTTTTACATAAAAGTTTCTGCACGTCACGAGAAAAAAGCCCAGGTTCATCAGACGAAACTTGATGAAAAAATCCTAATACCAGAAGGAACACCTGACACTGTCGCGCTTTATTACGACGATTATTCAAAAATAGAGTTTCAGGGGCACGTGCTTTACGTCAACGGTGATGCGGTTGTGCTTGACAAGACAGTGTTTTATCCAACATCAGGTGGGCAGCTTCACGATATCGGAACACTAAATCACGTTGAAGTATACAATGTCATAAAACAAGGGCCATACATAATTCATTTTGTAAAGGATTCAAGCAGTTTTAAAAAAGGGGACTCTGTAACTGGCAAAATTGACTTTGTCAGGCGAAAACAGTTAGCGCAGCATCACACATCAACTCATATAGTTAATGCTGCCGCAAAAAAGGTTCTTGGAAACCACGTTTATCAGGCAGGCGCAAAAAAAACAAAAGAAAAAGCGCACCTTGACATAACACATTTTGAAAGCCTGACTGAACAGCAGGTAAATGATATTGAAGAAGAAGCAAACTGGGTAATTCAGCAGGACCTTGTTGTCAATTCAAATTTCCTTCTTCGTGCAGAAGCTGAAAAAAAATACGGAATGAAAATTTATCAGGGCGGAGCGGTTCCAGGAAAAAAATTAAGGATTATTGACGTTGACGGAGTTGATGTAGAGGCATGTGGTGGGACACACTTGAGGCGAACTGGCGAAGCAGTTAGCATAAAAATTCTTAAGACTTCAAAGATATCAGACTCAATAATAAGGATAGAATTTGTCGCTGGTGACGCTAGTTCTGCGGTAGAAAATGCAAAAGATGACGTGTTAAATGCGGTTTCTGAAATGCTTGGAATTGATAAATTAAAAATTCCTGCAAGGTCTCAGGAGATATTTGAAAAATGGAAGAAAGCAAAGTCTGCTATCAAAAAACAAAAGGAAGTCAATATTGAGGAATTCGAGTTGACGTCAGACGAAAACTTTGAAGGTGACGTATTAAAGGAGACCGCAAGAATACTCCAGACACAGGAAGAACACGTTCCAAAAACAATACAGCGATTCTTAAAAGAGCTTGAAGACATGAAGAAAAAAATGGTTCAGTAATCTGTTTTTCTTTTTTCAGTTAATTTTAAATACGATGAAAGCATAACATCTTAATGGTTACTGATTCTAAAAATTGCTGGGAGTTCACCAATTGCGCTAAATCTATACGAACACACTGTCCAGTGTTCAAGAATAATGTCGGCGACAGATGCTGGTCAATTAACAGTTTCAGCCCGGTATGTTCGCAGGACGGAAAAAAGAAATGGTGCTTTGAATGTGACTGGTACATCAAGCATAATAAATATTAATCTTACTTTTCACAGATAAAAATAATGTCTTTGTCCTCTTCAATCCTTTTTTTAACTTTGAATAACTCTTTAATAATTTTCTCAATCATTTCTGCTTTGCTGCTTTTTTTAAGATAGGTTAAAACAAAAGTTTTTTTGCCTACTCGCTTTATCTCAGAAATCCCTTTTTTTATGTCAGAAAAGTTTTGTATCGCCGTAACTGACGTTACAACCTCAAATGTCTTGTCAGGGAACGGAATATCTTCAGCTTTTGCTAAAACATACTTTAC
>JAHFPP010000024.1:0-851 GCA_023266675.1 Candidatus Woesearchaeota archaeon | reverse complement strand
GCTTTCTCAAGCAGTTTTTTTGCAGGGTCAATTCCTGTCCGAATGCACATCCACGGCGCTGTTGTTATTCCAGTGCCGCAGCCAACATCAAGGAGTGAATCTTCTGGATTCACTTTCACCTCCTTAAGGATGATTTTCATTTTCTTTTCTTGCTCTTCGCGATGAAGCTCTTCATACCCTTCAGAAATCTCGTCGTAGTAATTGTCTGCCATACTTTTAAGCAAATATTTATAACCTATATATGATTTTCGGAAAAGTGATATGGCTAAAACACCTGCACAGAAACTCTGCGAACTTGTAGACAAGAAATACCTTGTATTCACCTCGCGAGGCAACAACTCAATAAAACTATCGCTTGAAGTTCTAAAGCTTAGAAAAAAGCATTCAAAAGTACTGATTCAGGATCAGGGCGGATGGCTTACTTATCCTGAGTTCATAGAAAAACTCAAATTTGAAAAGGTTGAACTTAAGACTGATTACGGTTTGATTAACCCTAAAGACCTTGAAGCACACAAAGGCGCGGTTCTGCTTGTAAATTCTATGCCTGCTTATGCTTTCCTTGAGGACATGGAATTCATTTACGAGAAATGCATGGAAAACAAAATCTTTGTCATCAATGACGTTTCAGGCTCAATAGGAACTGATGAGGCCAAATATGGCGACGTTATAATAGGCTCATTTGGGAATGCAAAACCAATAGACCTTGGAGAAGGAGGATTTATCGCAACAAATGATGAATTACTTTATAAAGAATTCTGCGAGCTTAACGTTTTTAAGCCTGATGAACAATTCCTTGACTCGCTAGATGTGAAAATTGATTTGCTTGATGACAGGCTTATGCAGTTTGACAT
>JAHFPP010000023.1:2214-17710 GCA_023266675.1 Candidatus Woesearchaeota archaeon | reverse complement strand
ATTTTGGTGTTAAAAAAAGATAATGATATTCTTGCTATCTAATTCCCAAGCAGTTTGTACACAAGCATTGCTGGCCAGACTAGTGCTTTAATTACGCCTAGTGCGCCGTTCCAAAAACCTGTTGCTGTCTGTATATAATATACAAGCGCGCCTGCAAATCCTACTCCGTATACTCCGCTTGTACAGCCGGAATTGTTTTGCAATTTACACATAACATCGTTTACTTTCTTTTTTGCCATTTTCTCACCTTTATATTAATATTAGTTCTAGGCAATATGCTTTTCGTATATTGCCTGATTTGGGTGTCAACTGACCGTAACCAGTTGTTTTACTCACCTTTAACTGTTTTTTCTACTTTAAACTATGTTAAAGAACTTCCTAATTAAACAGATATTTAAGCTATTCGGTTATATACAAAAGAAAAAGACGATTAATCACTTGTTGGGTGAAGACATTCGTCACAGTAGATTCTATAATCAGATATTTCAAGATTACATTTTAAACAGTTGTTTTTGCTCATTTTTACCACTTCCAAGAGCTAAGTATATTCTGCAATATATAAATTAATGTATTCAATAAGAAATTATTTTTTTAACCGTCGTTCTCTTTCTCTTTCAATAAGCTTTCCAAGCTCGTCTGGATCCATTATTAATCCTGCCCGATTGACTTTTGACAATAGCGATAACCAGTCTCCATGGTTCCACTGCATATGAGTCTCTTCCATGAAATTATCTATGATATCAAAGAGTTTTAGCCAATCGCGCTCCATAACTATTATTTTAAGATTAGAACTATAAATATGTTATGGAAGTTATTTCACGACTTCAATTTTATCTATTATGACTTGAAGTCCGTCTTTGTACTCGTCAACTCTGCCTGTAATCAAAACGTTTGTGTTTTTCTCAAGTTCAATATTAGAAAAAGCAACCAGAGGGAGAGGGTTATTGTCAACATAAATCACTGCCCTCTCTGACGATGATATCTTTGTTATCTCGCCTTTAACCAAAACAGTCTTTCCGACAAGTCTTTCGTCTACAGAACCAATTCCAACAGGCTCAATTGTAATGAATTTTGAGACGATAAATAACATTATAAGCCCTGTAATTGAGACGATAACAGCTAGTTTTAATGCAAAATCCTTATCCATTTATTATATGTTTTATCGTGGGTATTTATACTTTTTCAAATAAATTTTTCAAAAAAACAGGAAATATCAAAGATTTGGTAAAAACACAATCAGTTGTATTTTTACAAAATTTAAATAACAACAGGTTGTATAATCTAAGTTTTATAAAACTATAAAATATCAAAAAACGATATGTTTATATACCAGTATAGTATTACGTATACTAGTTGTTTAATAATGCCTCTAGCGAAATTGGGAGGTAATTATGAACAATAGAAAAACAACTATTTGGCGATAGATGTTAAATAAAAAGAAGGCAAGAAGTTAAAATAAAAAAATAACGAGGAATTTAACCATAAGATGATTATGGGATGAGAAGACCAAGTTAAAGGCATTAAACACAAAAAACTACAAAAAACAAGCCACAGTGCTGTTTAAAAGACTATACAGTCAAAAAAATAAAGTTTTAATGCAAAGAGCCTAGCAGCAATAACACAAATAGGTAGAAGAATAAAAGCAGCAGAAATATAAAAAGCAGGGAAAAAGAGGCGATTGAAATGTCATTAATTAACGACGAAGACTACAAAGAACTCATGGAGGAGTTAAGAGACCACGAAGGCGACCCTGACAAAGTAGAGGAATAGTAAAATGCTTGCTTTATTTATACTTTCAACCAAGCTTTTATTCTTTTTTTTACCTGTAGCTTTGTACTGGACAAAATTCGTTAACGTAAAAAAACAAAAGTAATAAAATAAATAAAAGACGTTTAATTTTTTTATTATATTTTTTAAATATTTCTTGAGAACATTAAATTTAAATAATAGATAAAATTCAACAGAATAATGGCATTGAAATATAAGACGACAAAAGATATCAAGGTGTCCAAAAGGATTATTGATCAGGTTGTCGGGCAGGATAAGGCTGTTGAGATAATAAAGAAAAGCGCTGAACAGCGACGTCACGTTCTATTAATAGGAGAGCCAGGTACAGGAAAATCCATGCTTGGGATGGCACTAGCAGACTTATTATCAAAAGAAAAGCTTGTTGATGTAATCTCATTTGCAAACCCTGATGACGAAAATCAGCCGCTAATTAGAACAATGCCTTCAGGCCAGGCAAGGGAATTAATCCAAAAAGCTCGCCTTGAAAGCATGAACATATTCAAAAACCAAAGTACATTTTTTTTAATTGTTGGTATAATTATTTCTATTATCCCATTCTATTTTTGGAAAACCGGAAAAATTTCAGATGTTATTTATGCGGCTTCACTTATAACATGTATGATACTTATTGTTGGATTTGTAATTTCACTCAATCTAGGCAGAAGAACAAGTGATAAAGTAAAAATTCCAAAGATAATAGTTGATAACTACAAGAAAAAAGAAGTTCCTTTCCTTGACGCAACAGGCGCACACGCAGGAGCGCTTCTTGGCGACGTTCTTCACGACCCTTTTCAATCAGGAGGTCTAGGAACACCTGCACATGAAAGAGTAGTTGCAGGTATGATTCATAAGGCAAACATGGGAGTGTTATTTGTTGACGAAATGTCAACACTTCAGCCTCACACACAGCAGGAATTATTATCAGCACTCCAGGAAGGAAAATACCCTATCACAGGACAGTCAGAAAGAAGCGCAGGCGCAATGGTAAGAACTGAAGCTGTTCCATGTAAATTCATTCTTATTGCAGCAGGAAATCTTGAAACTGTAAAAAATATGCACCCGGCACTACGCTCAAGAATCAGAGGGTATGGTTATGAAGTGTATATGGATGAAACAATACTTGACACTGAAGATAATAGGGATAAGATAGCAACATTTGTAGCTCAAGAAGTTGAAAAAGACCAGAAGATTCCTCATTTCTCAAAAGAAGCAGTTGACGTGATAATTGAACAGGCAAGACGAATGGCAAGCAGAAAAGGACACCTTACACTTAGACTTCGAGAGCTTGGCGGGTTAATAAGAGCAGCTGGCGACCTAGCAAAGGCTGACGGAAAAGATCTTGTAGAAAAAAAGCATGTAGTTGGTGCAAAAAGAACTTCAAGACCACTTGAACAGCAGATAGCTGACGAATATATTGAACGAAAAAAAGAATATGAAGTAATAAGGGTAGTAGGAAAACAAGTTGGTCGGGTAAACGGCTTAGCAGTTATAGGTTCAGGCTCAGCGCTTTCAGGAATAATTCTGCCAATTGAAGCAGAAGTAACGCCTGGCGGAAAAGAATCAGAGATAATTGCTACAGGAAAACTTGGAGAAATAGCCAAAGAAGCAATAAAGAACGTTACTGCTATTATTAAAAAATATTTCGGCGAAGACATCAAAGGGAAATATGATATATATGTGCAGTTCTTACAAACATATGAAGGAGTTGAAGGAGACTCCGCATCTATAGCTGTGGCAACAACAGTCATCTCTGCTTTAAAGAAAGTTCCTATCAGACAGGATATTGCAATGACAGGAAGCCTGTCAGTAAGAGGCGAAGTATTACCAATTGGAGGAATATCATCAAAAGTTGAAGCCGCAATTGACGCAGGACTCTCAGCTGTTCTAGTTCCAAAATCAAACGTAAAGGACATTGTAATTGACGCTGAAAAACTAAAAAAGATAAAGATAATCTCAGTTGAAAATATAGTTGACGTACTAAAAGAAGCGCTTGTCTGGGACGGAAAAGAAGATATTCTAAAGAAGATAGTAAACGAAAGGAAAGTTTAAGATTATATCAAAATCCGTAAATCAAGCGAAGTTTTATAAAGGGGGATTGCTTTCTAAGTATTCTAATGGGAAGGGTTATGGGGAAACTTATGACTTGTACTGTTAAATAGGAGGAAAGAAGAAAATGAGTGAATTTGAACGAGGCAATAGAGGCGGCGGCGGATTTAGAAGGAATACAAACTTCTCAAGCGGCCCAAGAGAAATGCACAAAGCTACATGCTCAGACTGCGGCAACGAATGCGAAGTACCATTCAAACCAGCAGACGGCAAGCCAGTTTACTGCAAAGATTGCTACAGAAAAAGAAAACCAGCATACTAATTCTAGAAAACATCACAGTTTATCGAAGAACTAGGAAAACAAATTAAATTTTTTTTATTTTTATTATATTTTTCTTAATTATTATGAATTTTAAAATAGATTCTAAGAATATATAGAGTATTGTTTAATCCCTGGAGAGTTTTGAACACAACAAAAAAGAAGACGCTGTCAGATTTAATTTTAAGTTTTTGATAACTTGTAAAACCAGTTCTTTAGAAGTATTGGTGTTATTATTGTTGTAAGCAGGCTCATTAAAACAAGAGAGATATAGATATCTTGCATTATAAGCCCTGAATTTAAACCAATAACTGCAACTATCATTGCAACTTCTCCGCGAGGCACCATGCCAACGCCTATTACCATCGCATCCTTGTTTGAGAAGCCAAGAAATTTTGATGGAAGATAACACCCTATGAACTTTGTCAATGCTGCAACTACTGTTAACGCAAGTAAAAACCAAAGCAGTGATGAAGTAATTGAATGGAAATCTGCGAGTATTCCTAGCGAAACAAAGAAAATTGACGCAAAGATTATGTGAAGATAACTTGCGCCTTCTCTATAATCTTTTCCGTTTCTGATGACTACTCCTTCAAGCGAAACTCCTGCTAAAAATGCGCCGACAATAGCTGAAAGATGGATGTACTCTGCAATCATTGCGTAAAAAAATGCAACTGCCATTGCAAAGATGAATATGAATTCTGGAAACTTTGTTGATGTGCTGCTTTTGTCAATTCGCATGATTATTTTGGTAAGATACTTTTGCCCAACATAAGCGCCTACTACAAGGAACATAAGCGCTTTAATTGATATTAAAGAGAGTGAGAGTAAAGATATTTCGCCATGAACTATCTGTTCTGAAAATGCAAGAACTAGAAGGCTTAGTACGTCATCAATTACTGCTGCGCCAATTATTGCCTTTGCAGCGTCTGTCTGAAGCTTTCCCATCTCACGCAAAACATTTGCGGTTATTGCAATGCTTGTGGCAGTCAGCGCTGTTCCTACAAAAACTGCGCTTGAGAATGAGTATCCAAAAGCTTCTGAAAGATAAAATCCTCCAACCCACGGAAGGATTACACCAAATAGCGCAATTACGCCATATTTAATATTGAATATATCTTTTAACTTAAACTCAAGTCCAACAACAAATAGCAGTATTATTGCGCCAAATGTTGCTATGCTTTTGACAAAGTCAGTATATGTTATGAGTCCAAAAACACTTGGCCCGATGATAATTCCAACGATTATTTCACCAATTACAACTGACTGATTTATTTTAGACGCCAAAAGATAGCCTGCCAAAGCCAGAAATAAGAGTAAACTCATCTGAAATTCTATCGTGTTTGTAAACTCCGGAAGTATCATAATTCTGATTTCTTTTTTCGGTTTTTATAAAGATTGTTATTGAATTAGAATTCTTGTTAAAACATAAACTTAAAAATAGAGTAAAAACTATGAAAGTATGAAGGAACTGATTAAAGAGATTAAAAAAATGAAGTCTTCTCCTTTAAAAAAAAGGATTGATGACAGACTAAATGATTTCTCTTCATTTAAAGACAAAAATCAGAAAGAATGGTTTTCTGAACTCTGCTTTTGTTTATTAACCGCAAACTCAAAAGCAAAAACTGCTATTTGTATTCAAAATGAACTTGGGCCTGAAGGGTTCTCAAAATTTAGTGAGGATAAAGTAAGAAATTGCATAATAAAAAACAAGCACAGATTTCACAATAACAAAGCAAGATTTATAGTCAATGCACGCGAGCATATTGACATTAAAGAAAAAATAAACTCAATTGCAAAAAAAGAAGGGGAAGTTGCGGCAAGAGAATGGCTAGTAAAAAACATAAAAGGTCTTGGCTACAAGGAAGCATCACACTTCCTAAGAAACATCGGTTATTTCAATGCTTCAATACTCGACAGGCACATACTAAAACTTATGAAGGAATCAAATATGATAGATTCTATTCCAAAGCCGATAAGCAAAAAGCATTATTTAGAGATTGAAAAAAAGTTTTTATCGCTTGCAAATGATATGAAGATGTCTGCAGCAGAACTTGATTTGTACATGTGGTACATCAGGACTGGAGAAATATTGAAATAAAATATAAAGAAATTAATAAAAACCTAATTTAAATCCTTGATTATCTTTTCAGCTGTTGCAGAGAGTTCAATGACATTCTTTGCAGTTTTGTCAAGCGCTTGTTTTTCTGAGTCAAGAAGTGTCAATTCAATTATTTTTTCTACGCCATTTCTGCCAAGAACAACTGGGACTCCCATGAACATGTCATTAAAGCCGTATTCGCCTTCAAGCCATGCAGCAACTGGCAAAATCATTTTTCTGTCGAGTATTATTGATTCAACCATTAATACAATTGACGCTGCAGGTGCAAAGTATGCAGAACCAGTTTTTAACAGTTCAACGATTTCTGCGCCGCCTTTTCGTGTGCGTAGTTCTATCTGTTTTATTTTTTCGTCGCTTAAGAGTTCGCTTATTGGCACGCCTTCAATGTTTGCATATCTTGACAGAGGAACCATGTCGTCGCCGTGCCCGCCAAGGACCATTGCGTTTATGTTTTTTGACGCAAATCCTGTTTCCATTGAAATGAATGACTTGAATCGCGCAGAGTCAAGCACTCCTGCCATTCCAATCACTTTGTTTTTTGGAAAGTTTGAGACCTTCTTTGCAATGTAAACCATTGCATCAAGCGGATTAGAAACAACGATTAGTATTGCGTCTGGAGAGTGCTTTTTTACTTCTTTTACAACTGAGTGCATGATTTTTGCATTTATTCCTATAAGATCATCTCGTGACATGCCTGGCTTACGTGCGACGCCTGCTGTTATTACAACTATGTCTGAGTTTTTGGTGTCTGTATAGTTGTTTGTACCAACAACTTTTGATTCAAACCCTATTATTGATGATGATTCTTGTATATCAAGCGCTTTGCCTAAAGGAACGCCTTCAATCACGTCAAGAAGCACTATGTCGCAGAGTCCTTTTTCTGCTAGTAAGTTTGCTGTTGTTGAGCCTACAAATCCTGATCCTATCACTGAAACTTTTGTTCTTTTCATCTATTTTTCCTCCGGTATAATTATCCACGCTATTAAATATAATATTATTCCTGGGCCAACCATTGTAACAAGTGTTAAACCTGCCCATAAAAGTCGCACAAATGTCGGGTCAATCTGATAGTAGTCTGCTAGTCCACCGCATATTCCAGCTATCATCCTGTTTGTTTTTGAGCGGTAAAGTTTTTTTATAGTCTTTTTTTCTGCCATATTTCCTCCTCAGATATAAATATTGATTAATACCAGTAAAAATATAACGATTAAGATTAATACACCTGAAAGCACGTAGCCTTCTTTTGTGACTGGAAATCCAAATCCAAACACTGAGTTTTCGCTTATACTAAACCATTGATTCATGTTTCTCATAAAAACCAATTTTGCAATAATTAAAGGTAAAAACACCGCGCAAAGTACAAGTGAAACTTTTAGTATCTGTAACCCCATGAATTATCAATTTTAAGGTGATATATAAAATTATTGAAAAGACTCTGTTTTGGTTTTTTAGAAATTTAGATTATGTTACCACTATTAAAAGACTAACTTAACGAAAAGTTTATAAAGCGTTGATAATTACTTAGGAGATAAGAGGGAAAAATAATATGGGAATTAATAGTACAGCAATAAAACAGACTGGTAGAGCAGATACCTATCTTGATATTTATGTAACTCCAAAAACTGAAGCACATCAAATAAGAAACCAATTCACAATAGAACCAACACCAATGCAAAGAAACATCGAAATGCTTGTTACAAATGGAATCGGGTATGATTCACAGACAAGTTATTTTAATAGGGATAAAAAATTAGGTGTGTATGCAAATGATTCCACTATGCATGGCGTGCATGAGGGGTTAATGGTTCATTTAGCTGAATTAGATGCAAAAACATACCAGAAGGGAGTATCCCTAAAATTAGTAGAATCAATTAAAAAAGAAGAAACTTCAAAAATAGAAAAAGGATTAACTGATTATTTCTATTTAAAGGCTGGAATAAAACCTGATACCAAAAATATTGGCATGAGCCTATTTTGGGGCCCTAATTGGACATGGAGAGAGAATAGGGATAATCTTCTAAAAGAAAGCAGGTATAAAAATTAGTAATAGATATCTTAACAAATAAATATATGTTAGTTAGATATGAAACAAAATGAGTGAATACGGAGAATTGGTTGCAAAAGTAGAATGGATTGTTTTGGCTTTAGATTTACAAACTCCTCCTAGCACAAATATCCAACCACCAGCAACAGACACTCAAATATATTTTGAGAAGTTAACTACAAAAGGTGGGTATTATGTTAATCAAGTTCGTAGTCAAAACCCGGATCCAGAGCAGAGATATTATGAAAGTTTGGATATGATGGAAAGCTTAAATCCGTCAATAACAACACCAAAACCAGAAAATTATGAATTATTTAAAGTTAATACTAATTTAACTAAGCATAAATCTAGAAGATTATAAAAAATTAATCAAAACATTCTTTTGATTTTGTCAAAGAATCCTTTTTGGGGATTGTCGGAAAGTGTTTTGAATTCTTCAAGCAGTTCTCTTTGCCTTGATGATATTCTTGTTGGAACTTCAACTTTTACTTTTATCATTTCGTCTCCAGCCCCGCCGCCGCGAAGGTGAGGTATTCCTCGTCCTTTAAGTCTGAAAGTTGTTTCACTCTGTGTCCCTGAAGGAATTTTAAGTGTTGCCTCGCCGTCAATCGTAGGAACATCTATTTCGTCGCCAAGTACCGCTTGTGTGAATGAGATAGGTATTTCAACGTAGATATTGTTCCCATCGCGTTCAAATATTTTGTGTGGTTTTAGATGTATGATTATATATAAGTCACCAGTTGGTCCACCTTTGACTCCTGCTTCGCCTTCTCCTTCAACTCTAACCCGCGTTCCTGTGTCAACTCCTGCAGGAATCTTTAGATCGATTGTTTTTTTGACGTCAACTCGTCCGTCGCCATCACATTCTCTGCATGGTTTTTTTATCTGTCTTCCTGAACCATTGCATCCTTTGCATGTGTTTGTAGTCTGAAAAACCCCAAAAGGAGTTCTTTGCTGGTGGGTCATCTGTCCTGACCCTCCGCAGAATTTGCAGGTGATTATATCAGCTTTGTCTTCAGCTCCTGCCCCTTTGCATGTTTTGCATGTTTCAAGTTTAGGTATTGTGATTTGCTTGCTGACACCATTTGCAGCATCTTCAAGTGTTATTTCCATCTCAAACCTTAGGTCTGCGCCTCGCTCTGCACCGCCTCTCCTTCTCTGGCGGCCACCGAAGAATCCGTTGCCTCCAAAAAATTGGTCAAACACATCATCAGCGTCAAAGTCACGTCCAAATCCTTCTGAGAAATCACGGAAGTCAAATCCTCCAGGGCCAAATGCTTCATCGCTAGTTCCAAACCTGTCATAGTTTGCGCGTTTTTTTTCGTCTGAGAGTATTGCTGCTGCTTCGTTTATCTCCTTGAATTTTTCTGTGGCACCTGAGTCCTTGTTTATGTCAGGGTGGTACTTTTTTGCAAGCCGTTTATATGCCTGTTTTATATCCTCTTTTGTTGCGTTTTTGTCAACGCCAAGTGTGTTGTAATAGTCTTTTGTTGCCATTTTATGTAATTTTGAAATCTTTTTTTATTTAGATGAATTGCGTTTTTTGCAATTCGTCGTCTTTTGGTCAAACTTTTCGTAAAATGCTTGACAACAAAGTTGTCTGCATCCTGAAAATAAAAATGTTTTCATGAGTTTGTTGCCATGTTACTTCATTTTATTGTTTTGCATTAATTTTTTGAATGTAATATCATTAAGTTTTATCAATTCTTTCGGTGATAACCCGGTTGTTTTAAATATTTGCTTTTGAAGCGTGAATATCTTTTTGTCTGTTTCATTGACAAAGTCATAGTCTTTTTTTGATTTATGCTTGTGTGCATACCTCTTTTTTGCCTCATCTAACCTTTTTTTTAGTGTAGTTATCTTGTCAAACTTGACAAGCTTGTCTGAGTAATATAATATTTCTGCTTCTTTAATCTCAAATCCGTTGTTTATCTCTGAGTATTTGTGTTTTATTACAATATTTGATATTTTTGGAAAACATTTTCCAAATTCAATAATAAATGCATTTTCATGATTGGTCCCTTTAAATTTTAATTTGAGTTTATCCCAGAACTTTTTCTTTTTATCTACTTCACTTTTAGTCTGATATTGATAATAGTCTTGGACTTCAATAATTTTGAATATGTCGTGTAAAAGTGCTGAATTAACAAGGAGATTTAAGTCTATTTTCTCACCATTGTCTTTCATTTTTTTACCGATTAGATAAGCGACTTTTGCGACTGACTCAGTGTGATTAACAACCATATTTGGAGTGCGATAGTTAGTTAGAATTATGTAACAGTCTTTTATGCTAAGTGTCTTCTCTTGCCCGGAAAAATCTGAAGATTTTTTTGGCACAAAAAAAGATTGAATATTTTTTTTTTGTTTCAAGATATCACCATTAATCAAAAGTTTAAAATAAAATAAAAAAATTAAAAAAAGAGTTTATCTATTTTTTCTTTTTAGACCAACCTTTTAACCGATTTGCAAAAAATGCAAATCTAAAAGCTTGACTAAAACAAGGTCTATTCATCATGAAAGATGAATAGCCCATCGCTGACAGCTCAAAAACTTTGTTTTTGGCTCAAAGCAACAGGTTGCTTGAGCAAGAAATCATAGATTTCTTTGCTCCTAGCAATTTCATTGCTTCGGAACTGGCGAAAGAGTTGTTCTACTTTTTCTTTTTTGGCTTTTTATCGTCTTTCTTGTCAACAACTTCTGCGTCAACGACTTTTTCGCCATTTCCTGATTCAGATTCTCCTTCATTGCCTTGTGCACTGTTTGCATGTGCTCCATGCTCCTGATGCTTGTGCGCTTCCTCAGCTGCTTTCGTGTAAAGATCTGTTGAGAGTTTTTGTATTTTCTCATTTATCTTATCCATTTTGGCTTTTAGTGCTTCGTGGTCTTTTGTTTCTGATGTAAGCAGTTGTTTCAATTCGCCTATTTCAGTTTTTACGTCTTCAAGTTCTTTTGCGTCAACTTTTCCTTCAAAGTCCTTGAAAAGCCTTTCGCTTGTGAAGACCAATGTGTCAGCCTGGTTTATTGTTTCTATTTCGTCTTTTCGTTTTTTATCGTCTTCTGCGTGGCTTTCTGCATCTTTCTTCATTCGTTCAATTTCTTCATCAGATAATTTGTGGCTTGATGTTATTTGAAGTTTCTGCTCTTTTCCAGTTCCAAGATCTTTTGCGCCAACGTGTATTATTCCGTTTGCGTCGATGTCAAAAGTGACTTCGATTTGAGGTATTCCTCTTGGTGCTGGTGGCAGTCCAATAAGGTCAAACTGCCCAAGAAGTTTGTTGTCATTGAACATTGAACGTTCTCCCTGTGCAACTCTAATTGTTACTGCAGGTTGGTTGTCTTGTGCTGTACTGAATATCTGCGAATTCTTTGTGGGAACTGTTGTGTTTCTTTCAATTAACTTTGTGAAGATTCCGCCAAGTGTTTCAATTCCAAGAGAGAGTGGTGTGACGTCAAGTAATAGTATGTCTTTTACTTCGCCGGCTAAAACTCCTGCCTGTACTGCTGCGCCCATTGCGACACATTCCATTGGGTCGACTCCTCGTTCAGCGGTTTTTCCAAAGTAGTCTTCTACAAATTTTCGTACTATTGGCATTCTTGTTGGTCCGCCAACTAGTATTATTTTTGAGATATCGCTTTTTGCTAGTTTTGAGTCTTTAACTGCCTGTTCAAGTGGTGCTTTGCATCGTTGGATTAGCGGGTCAATTATCTGCTCAACTTTTGCTCGTGTTAATTTTGTTGTTAAGTGTTTTGGACCTTTATCTGTTGATGTTATGAATGGCAGATTTATGTCTGTTTCAACCATTGTTGAAAGCTCGATTTTTGCCTTCTCTGCTGCTTCTCTAAGTCTTTGGTAAGCCATATCATCTTGTGTTAAGTCTACTCCTTCTTTTTGCTTGAATTCAATAGCTAAGTGTTTGATTATTGCTGCGTCCATATCTGTTCCGCCTAGCTGTGTGTCTCCTGAAGTTGATTTTACTTCAAAAACTCCTTCTGAGAAATCCATTACTGTTACATCCAGCGTTCCGCCACCAAGGTCAAAGACAAGAATTTTCATTTCTTTGTCGCCTTTGTCAAGGCCGTATGCTAGTGACGCTGCTGTCGGTTCGTTTACTATTCTTACAACTTCTAGACCAGCGATTTCTCCTGCGTCTTTTGTTGCCTGCCTTTGGTTGTCGTCAAAGTAAGCTGGGACCGTGATTACTGCCCGCTCAACTTTTTCGCCGAGGAATTCTTCTGCGTCTTTCTTTATTTTTTGCAAAATGAAAGCTGATATCTGCTGTGGTGAGTATTCTTTTGTGTTTATTTTGTATTTAAAATTTGTACCCATTTTTCTTTTTGCAGCCATTATTGTATTCTGTGGGTTTGATACTGCCTGTCGCCTTGCTGGTTCTCCAACTAGTAATTGCTCATCTTTTGTGAATGCTACTACTGACGGAAACGCTTTTCCGTATGCTGTTACTCCCTCTGATGATGGGATTATTACTGGTTTACCACCCTGTAGCACTGATGCTGCTGAGTTTGATGTCCCCAAGTCTATTCCTATTATTTTTCCTGTTTTTACCATTGTTTTTTCCTCCTACACTCTTTGTTTTTTTAAAGTTATTTACTTATTTTTACTTTTGAATGCCTAAGCACTCTGTCTTTTAGCATATATCCTTCCTGCAATACTTCTATGATTGTGTCTTTTTCAGATTCTTTTTTTTCTACTGCCATCATCGCTTCATGCAGATAAGGATCGAATTGCTTGTTTAATGCCTCAATTTTTTTTAGTCCTTCACTTTTAAGCACACTCATTATTTCATTGTATATCATTACAGTTCCTTCTTTGAACTTTTTTTCGTCGTCCGAGTTTTTTATTGCGATTTCAAAAGTATCTATGATTGGGAGTATTTTTCCTATAACGCTTGCGCTTGAATATTCTGATAATCTTTTTGCATCTTTTTCTGTTCTTTTTCTGAAATTTTCAAATTCTGCCTGAAGTCTTTGCAGTGTATCTGTTAACTCGTCAATTTTTTCATATGATTTGATAAGGTCCATTGAAAGTTTTTCAGTCTCTGTTAATTCCTTATTCTCTTCAGTTTTTGATTCCTGAACTAATTCTTTATTATTAGTTGCTTCTTGTTTAATCTCTTCTTCTGTTTTTTTTTCTTCGTGATTTTTTCCGTTATTTTTTTGTTTATTATTTGTCAATTATATCACCTTAACTTAAAAATAAAATGAAAAAATCATTTTATTGTAATCTTCTTTTTCTTCTTGCTTACATTTGATTTTGGCATCTCAAGCTTGAGTATACCATTTTCATATGTTGCTGTTGCCTTGTCTTCATCAATTTCTGAAGGCAAAGGTATCATTCTGTAAAAGCTTGAAGAGTGTGAAAAGTAACTATACTCTTCCTTCCCTTTTACTTCTTTTTCTGCTTTTTTCTCAGCCCTAATTTCGATATGGTCTTTTGCTATGTGCAGTTCAATATCTTTTTTGTCAATTCCGGGTATCTCTATTTTTGCCAAAACCTTGTCTTCGGTTTCTTTCACATGAAATACAGGTGTTCGAAGATAAGTTGCTGGTATAACTTCTCCTTTTGGTCCGCTTAACATTAATCGGTCATCTCTTCCACCAATAAGTTTTCTGGATAACCTATCCATTTCTTCTTGCATTCTTTCAAATTCGTTCCAAGTGTTCCATACCATTTTTTCCACCTCGTAAACTGCGTTTTATATGCTTTCATTATATATAAACATTTCGTTGAACTAACATCAACTTATTGTTGAGTTAAACTCAACCAATATATAAATGTTTTGTTTAAGAATTAGTTGTTACTATTAAGTACTAAATTATAGAAAAGTTTATATAGTTATAGAGTATAACCTATACTTCAACATGCTTGTTGAGGTGATTAAAATGAGCGTAGACGAAATTTGCCTATATCAGCTTACAAGACCATACGTAATAAGCGAGCACATCAATACGGGAGGCGTAGGAAACTGCAACTTATGCCAACATGATGAAGAGCATAATTGCTTTTGTAAAGATTATGTCCCTTACACCCCTGAAACAGGATATATTAGGGAAAATTTTAAAGAGTTTGAGTAGGAAAATAAATATTTTTTATCTTATTTTTTGATATAAACTAACACACAGAATTATTTATCCATTCTTCTGCAGCTTTTGTTGATTTAATAGTAGCAGAACTTATAACAGGAAGTTCATATGAGTGATTTGAGCTTATCGTTTCTATGGCTTTTTTCTTGTTTTTACTTGAGGTTTTTATTAAAAGCAGATATTCAGATGATTTCTCAATCTTTCCTTCCCAAAGATACATTGAATTTACAGGAAAATAATTTACGCAGGCTGCAATTTTTTTAGTTAGAAGAATTTTCGCTATCTTTTCAGCTTCTTTTTTATCTTTACAGGTTGTATGTATCTCCCTCATTTTAACCAGTCTTGAAGTATCATCTTTTTATTGCTTATTATGCCTCTCATACTGAACTTAGATATGTAGATGACCCTTGAAAACATGTATATCATCAGCCCAAGAATTATTATAACTGAGAAGATTATTAAATGCCCTATAAAGTTGGTTTTTAGTTGGTTTACTCCGCTGCTTGTTCCAAAGAATAGTATAATAACAAAGAGTATGGTTATTGCACAAATTTCTATGTATAACCTGTATTCGACAATCTCGCTTTTAAGCAAGCTTATTTTTGCATCAATTACGTCAAGGTCGCTGCTCATGTTTTTCCTTTAAATATTTTAATTTTTTTTAGTATATATGTTATTATAAATCCTGTAAGGATAATAACCCAGAAGGTTAAATCGCTTATTTTACCTATTCCAAACAATATCATATTCAATATAAGGATTGATATGAGTACTATCGCGATTATTTTTGTGGTATTCACTTTTGAACAAGATTGCTTAATTTTTCCTTAATAAGTTCCATATTTTTATGATTAAATTTTATTATGCTGTAAAAAAAGTACACTATTCCTAGATACAAAGTTATTGAGATACCTATCATAAGTTTTCCAAATATTGAACCGCTTGAGACAGCGATGTGTCCAATATCTGATTTGAAATATCCAAAAACAAGTATAAGTAATGCAACAAAGCAGAGTTCCAGATAAAGCTTATTCTCTGCAACTTCGCTTTTGAGAATGCTTATCTTTTCGTTAAGGAT
>JAHFPP010000023.1:0-2204 GCA_023266675.1 Candidatus Woesearchaeota archaeon | reverse complement strand
TTTCGACAGTTTCAGGTTTTAAAATAACCTCTTCTTTTTTTATGGCTCCCTCTTTCATTATGTAAATCTTTAGAATACTAGTATTAAAACGTTTCGATTTTTAATGGTTAAAGAGAAGTTTTAAATGAGTTATAGATAAGATATATAAATAAAAGAGTATTATATTATTCTTTATGTGTGCCTATTTATGTCAGAGTTGCATGACTCCGCTTGAAACAGAAATTGATTTTGGAACTAATGAAGATAAGACTAAAAACAATGATTATTGCAATATGTGTTTTAGAGACGGCAAATTCATAAATCCGACAATTTCGCTAAGCAAAATGATTGAAGAAGTAGTAATACATATGATGCATGTGAAGAATATTGACGAGCAAACTGCAAGGCAGATAATAAACAACAAGATGCCTACGCTTAAACGGTGGACTAAGACTGAATAATATCACCAAAAGATATTAAAATAAATTGTTATTCTAAAGATTATGTCTTTTCAAAAAGAAAGTAAAAATGTGGTTTTGCTTGAAGACCAACCTAGATATATCAGAATGTTATCTAATATTGTTCTGTCATTAGGTTATACACCTATTCATTCAGAAAATAGACAAGATTTTCTGGAGTTGGTTAGTAAAACTAATTATTTTGCATTTATACTGGATAATTTGGTTCCCTATGATAAAGAACATAAGAACCCAAAACCAAATATTGGGCTTAGTCTGTCAAGATATTTTTTGAAAACTGAACCCGGATTAAAAGTTGCGCTTCATACAAGTGATGAGAAAAATGCAGACATAGAAAGACACATTACAAGAGGGTTAGTGTATATTAAAAAACCTGCGTCAATTGAAGAGATAACAAAGTTTCTTTCTTGAATAATTTATATCTTCAAAGTTGTAACCTTAGAAACTCCATCAGTATCCATGGATACACCATATAGTATGTCTGCTTCTGATATTACGCCGTCATTGTGGGAGATTATAACATACTGAGCACGTTTGGAATACGCTTTTACAAGTTCAGCTAAATGCTCCGCGTTTCTTTTGTCAAGTGCTGCGTCTACTTCATCAAGAACGTAGAATGAAGCAGGTTCGTGTTCCTGTATTGCAAAAATAAGTGCTAGTGCAGTCATTGTTTTTTCGCCGCCTGATAGTGAGCGAATATCCATAAACTTCTTTGATGATAGTTTTACATTTATTGTAACTCCTCCATCAAAAGGATCCTTTTCATTTTCAAGGTTGAGGTATGCTTCACCTTTTGAGGAGAGTGTCTTAAAGATTTCGCCAAAGTTCTTATTTAAGATGTCGTAAGTATTTAGGAAAAGCTGTTTTTTCTTTACTTCAACTTCGTTCATCATGATTAATACTTCTTCTCGCTCCCGTTCGAGTGTTTTCTTTTTTTCTGCAAGCTTCTGGAATTCCTCTTCAGCTTTGCTGTATATTTCAAGTGCCTTTAAGTTTACTGCGCCGATATCCTGCGCCATTTTTTCAAACTGAGATATTTCCTTTTTTATGTCATCTTCAGATTTATCCTTGAATATGTTTACATCGTGGTATTGTTTAAGCTCTTCCTCAAACCCAAGAAGTTCTGCCTTTATTCTTGCACCGTCAAGAGATAAAGTATTTAGTTTATGCTCTCTGTGCCTTATCTCTTCTTCTTTTCTTATAGTCTTTGTTTCTATTTTATTTATTTCATCTGAAAGTTTTTCTCGCTTTGTAAACAGTTCCTTAAACTGCGTGTAGAATTTTTTTTGTTTTTCTTCCTTGTCTTTTATTTCTGACTCCATTGATTTTATCTTTTTTTCAAGAGTGGTTTTTTCTGCATTAAAGCCCTCTTTTTCTTTCTCGTGCTGTTTTATTATTTTCTGCACGTTTTCAATCTCAGGAATTATGAGTGTTTCGGTCTGTGTTGATATTGATTTTATTTCTGCGTCGTAATGCACTATTTCGTCTTTTATCTGCTGTTTTTTCTGCTCAAACGCATTTAGCTCGGCTATCAACCTTGGATTTTTCAACTCGTTTACAAGATTTCTTAGCATCTGTTTTTTTATTTTCGCGTCTAGCAGTTCCTGATTTAATCTGCCAAGCGTGTTTTGAATGTCCATTAATTTTTTCTGTATTTCCTTTGACTGCTCTGCAATATCCTTTTTCATCTTTTTATCCATGTCAAGATCGTCGCTTTCAAGGTGGAGTGATTTTTCGATTTTGATA
>JAHFPP010000022.1 GCA_023266675.1 Candidatus Woesearchaeota archaeon | reverse complement strand
TTACCTTGCGCAGTCTTCATCAATAAATATTCAGGGAGTTTACCCGCTTGCATGGAGCAATATTATCACAACCGAACTTGACTCAGGAAGATACCTAAATCCTGGAGACACAAACGTTGTGGTTATTGGAAACAGAATTTCAACAACAACTTTTAAACAGCCAATTGGAGTAAACAGAGATGTTATTATTGAAGGAAAAACATTTAAAGTTGTAGGCGTATTAAAATCAGTCGGAAGCGGAGGCAGTGATGATAATCGAATTTATATGCCAATTGAACAGGCAAGGCAGGTTATCACAGATTATTTTGGCTCAACAAAATATGATTCTATAATTGTGAAAGTTAATAGCATTGACAATGTTGATTATGTGACTTCAAGTGTTGATAATAACTTAATGCTTTCAAGGCATGTCACAAACAAAACAAAGGATTATTCAGTTGTTTCTGCAAAGGCAATACAATCACAGGTTCAAAGTGTAACGCAGACTTTTACAATATTTTTAGGAGCAATAGCTGCAGTATCACTTCTTGTTGGGGCGGTTGGAATAGCAAATACTATGTTTACAAGTGTTCTTGAAAAAACAAAAGAAATAGGAGTTATGAAAGCAATTGGCGCAAAAAACAAAGACATAATGATGATATTTTTGCTAAATTCGGCACTTGTTGGTCTTGTTGGAGGATTAATCGGCATTTCTCTTGGATGGATAATATCTATAGCTTTGCCTAACTTCTTGACAAGCATCGGACCTGGAATTTCAATAAAAACAGTTATGCCAATGAAACTTTTAGTTGAAGCAATATTGGTGTCAGTTATAATCGGAATGATAGCCGGTGCAATACCTGCATATAGGGCATCAAAATTAAAACCTGTAGATGCACTTAGATATGAATGAGCAAAACTGAGAGTGAAATGAATATATATTAAGATGTAACTAATTGGAACTAATTTATATACAAATTAAAAATATCAAATCAAAATGAGACAAATACAAAAAGCAAAATTGTATATCTATTTATTTTACTTGTCTGTATTTATCCTGCTTCTAACTTATAATATATTTACACGTTCCTTGTGGGTTATAGATGCGTTTATCGGACTCTTTGTCATAACAATATTTTTTTATTACTCTAAAAAATTAAATCTAGGAGCGGTATCAATTTTCTTCCTCGGGCTTAGTTTTTTATTGCATTCACTTGGGACTTTTGACACTTATAATATTTTAATATTATTTTTTGGATATGATAAAATAGTTCATTTTGTAGCTTCACTTACAGGTGTTATGATAGTTGCAAAGATAGTGTATTCAAAATTAATGCAAAAAGGAGAAATAAAACTTTCCCTTAACAAACATATGCTGATTTTAGTAGCTATTGTTTCGTTTATCCTGCTCATAGGTGTCTTAAATGAGTTCTTTGAGTTTATAGGATTCACCTATTTTGGTGCTCCATGGCCTGGGATGTTTTCACCAATGGATTTGCAAAATACTATTCTTGACAATTATTATATAGACACGATACATGATTTGTTTATTGATATAGTTGGTGCAGGGGTTGGTGCAATTGGGGTATTCTTTTTTTCAGGTATGATAAAAACAAAATAACACTATTTAACAAATTCTTTTTAAATAATAACCAAATTCTTGAATTTATGGATACAAAAAGCCAAAAAACCACTAATTTTAAGCGGGCAATATTCCTTTCATGGTACTGTTCAAAAGGAGACTGCACATTCTGCTATATGTCAACGCAGAAAAATCTAATTACTGAACCTATGAAGGCAAGAAGACGATTTGAATCTGTTTTTGCAGAAGCAATAATAACAAAAGCTTGCGGATGGGATGTTGAATTTCTTTCAGGGGGTTATGATTCTTACACGAAGGATGAACTATTGTTCATCATAAAGACAGTATCTCAGATAACAGGGGAAAAGCAATGGCTGAATCTTGGAGTATTGAATGAAAAAGACTTAACTCTATTTTCACCATATGTTGAAGGATACATTGGAACAATTGAATGTATTAATCCTAAGATTCAAAAAATAGTATGCCCTTCAAAGCCTGTAATGCCAATATTAAACACATTCAGAATCTGCGACAAACTAGGAATTAAAAAAGGAATAACAATAATTATTGGTCTTGGCGAAACAATCGATGACTTTCCAAAGCTTTCAGAATTTATAAAAGAACACAAGCTTCAAAGAATAACGTTTTATTCCCTAAACCCACATAAAGGAACATCATTTACCTCATCACCAAAGATTGAATATTATGTGCAGTGGATTGAGAAAACAAGAGAAGAATTCCCGAATTTGGAAATAATTGCAGGAGCATGGCATGACAAGACAAGATATTTCTCAAAGTTGCTTCTTGCCGGTGCAGATTATTTTACAAAATTTCCGGCATTGAAATATTTCGGAACAAAAAAAGCCAGAGAAATTGAGGAAGAAGTTAAATTTGCAAACAGAGAATTTCTGGGAACATTAACAAAAATCCCTGAAATTGACTTAGATGAGGAAGTTAACAGACTTGACATTACTGACGATTTAAAACGACGGTTAAAACTAAAGCTTAATGAGTATATTGAAGGAATGAAGTCAACTAATGATGATAAATAAAATATTTTTTGTTTTTAAAAGGATAATATCTCTTTAAAATTCTTTTTAACGTTGATTTTTGAAAAGGCTTTTATATTCTATTCCTAACTAATACGGTTATGGATGAAAATAAGGATGAAAAAGACGTCTTTGACTATTTAAGACCATTTACTTTAAGATATGTCAAACCAGGAATTGACTGGGTATTTCAAAACAGGATACACGCTATTGTATCATTGATCGTGTTTGCGCTATTATTACTGTTATTAAATATGATTGCAGGACTTGTAAAACACGTCTTGATAATTTCCTTTTTAATATTACTAGGCGGAGTTTCTAAGATATACCAGCGATTTTTCAAAGTGCAGCTTGGCATAGAATTTATAATGCTTACAACAGTAGTTTCAGGATATGTATACGGTCCTTTTGTCGGAGCAGTTGTAGGGCTGTTTACGTTTGCGCTTTCAACATATTTTTCCGGATTTTTCTCACACACCCTTGCATTGTCGTTTGTTCTTATAGCTTTTGTTGGATTTTTTTCCTCATTTTTTGAAGGAACATCTATAAAAACTGCAGGAATTACCTTAACTTTAATATATAATTTAATTTTTGTACCAATATATGTGGTTTGGTTTAGAGGAAGACTAACAAGAATATTTCTTTTTTCAATAACACACATAATCTGGAACATATGGGTTTTTAGCACTATAGCTCCTTACTTACTAAAAATATTATCTTAAGAATAATTAAAATATTTTATACCAGCTTAAAATGACTTTCTCAGTGGTTTTGATAAACTCCGTATTTGAACCATATATGGTTAGACAATTTTTATCATACACTGCATAGGGGGTTTCGCTTTCAATAAACTGGATTACTGCATTATTCGGATTGCTTTGGCATGTTATTATCGGTGCGCCAGCGCAGTTTGTTGAATTTTTAAGGCACGCTCTTGATATATTCAACCCATAAACAGTTTTAAGGTTTGTAATAAGGTTTACAGCTGATGTTGCAATGTACGACGCATTTGTTGTATCATGGTCAAAAGTCACATATACCTTGTGTTTTGGTGTTGCAATTTTTTGAAAATAATTACTGTTGAATACAATGGATATATTCTCCACTTCTATTGGTCCGTAAGAAAAAGTTATATAATACGGCTGCTCACCAAATTGAATTTCTGTTGTCCATACATTGTTGTTTTTTTCAAACTGAAAGTTATTGTACTTATATGAAACTATTTCTCCGTTTCTTATTATAACATCAGTAACATTTCCTTTATGGCTAATAATTTCCTTATTATAATTATTATTTGTTGTTATGCTTGTAATTATATTATTCACAAAATTATTGTTCATATTGTTTGAATTTTTAAACATTAAAAAAAAGACAACAGATGTCATAACTAAAACTAATGCAACTGCATAAACAATACCTAAATAATTTTTATCTTTACTTTTTCTCATATCATATCATACATCTTGTAAACAATATAATCCCTGAATTTCAAAAAGTCAGTTCTTTTTCCTTCGAATATGATACAACTATCCTTGACATAACCAATTGTATCTGTCACATTAACATCAACAAAGTATATTACGGGAGTATAAGCTGTTGAGTTCTCACATGTAATAATATTATAATTTGAGTATAATGTGCTGTTTTTTATAACGCCGCTTAAAGCATATTTTTTTAGACCTGCAAAATCTTTTTCAAGATCAAATCTTGCCTGTTCTATATACTGAATGTCATTAGATTCAGGATCAAAAGTCATATAAAATGCCTGCGCGCTTTTTAGCAAATAATTTGCTTCATCTGAGACGTTTAAGCTAACGACATCAAGAGGATGACTGTAAAAAGCCATTGTCTGCTTGTTTATCTTCGTGTAAAGCTGACCATTTGCCTGCTCAAAAGAATATTTTTTACCAGTTTTTGATTTGTAATCCAAGTTATTACTTTGGTTATCAGCAATAAAAAAACCAAGAGTTGAACCTACCATGATAACAGTTATGAATATTCCAACAACCCTCTTATTTCTTTTTTGCTGCTTCTCTTCTCTTTCGCGTGAATTTCTCATCATTTTAATCTCTATATTCTGAAATTTAACTTTATTTATAAGGTTTTTGATGTGTGATGTTCGTCTACCAATACTTATTTATACTAGTTTTTCATAAAATGATATATGTACGAGGTAATTATAGGACGAAGCCCAGGGGACGTAAAAAAGTATGGCTTATCAGGAACAATTCTTCTTGGAAAACACTATGTAAAGATGGGGAGAACAACAAGCCTTTCAAACAATGTTTTCTTGGATGTATCTGGTGCTCACGTTTATTTTATTTGCGGAAAAAGAGGGGGCGGAAAGAGTTATACTATGGGTGTCATTGCTGAAGGCATGGCGAATCTTCCTAAAGAGATAAAAAACAATCTTTCTTTTGTTTTACTTGACACGATGGGTATTTATTGGACTATGAAATATCCAAACAAGCAAAACAAGGAGCTTTTAGAAGAATGGGGGCTTTCACCTCAGTCGCTTGATGTGGTCATATACACACCTAAAGGATATTTTAAGGAATTTAAAGACAAGGGAATACCAACTGACAGACCTTTTGCAATAAAACCATATGAGCTTGATTCACGCGACTGGTGTACAACTTTTAAAATTGATTACACAACCCCTCTTGGAGTGCTACTTGAGAGCGTAATATATAGGATGAAAGAAGAACTTGACGACTACTCAATCGATCAAATAGTTGAAGAGATAAAAAAAGATGAAAACTCAACAAAAGAGTCAAAAGACGCAGCAGTAAATCGTTTTATTAATGCAAAAAATTGGGGTATTTTTGATGTAGATGCAACGCCGATGTCTGACATAGTTGCAGGCGGCCAGGTAACTGTTCTTGATGTTTCATGCTACGCAACGCTTCCTGGTGGATGGGAGATAAAAAACCTTGTTATCGGCCTTGTTTCACAAAAACTTTTCATAGACAGAATGGTTTCACGAAGGGATGAGGAATTCAAAGACATACATACACAGATGAATTATTTCTATGATGATGATGCGCCACCAAAACTTGAAGACCCACTAGTTTGGCTTGTCATTGATGAAGCACACGAGTTTTTACCTAGGGAAGGAAAAACACTTGCAACAGACCCGCTAGTTACAATAATGAGGGAAGGACTACAGCCAGGGATATCGCTTATACTTGCAACGCAGCAACCAGGAAAAATACACACAGACGTAATGACACAGTCAGATGTTGTAATAAGTCATAGGATAACGGCAAAAATAGATACAGACGCACTGTCAGCGCTCACTCAAAGCTATATGCGTGAAGGACTTGACAAATACCTAAATGAGTTACCTGCAGCAAAAGGCTCAGCGATAGTTCTTGATGATAATAATGAAAAGATTTTCCCTATAAAAATTCGGCCAAGATTCACTTGGCACGGCGGCGGGTCTCCATTTGCAATCAAAGAAGAAAAAAAGATATTTGAACTTTAACTATCTATACTAATCTATTTTTGTATTATTTTGCATTAAACTATTTATTTAATTAAACAAAGAGTATTTAATTAGCGGTTTTTAACCTTAATACAGGTGATATAATCTATGGCTAAGATAATAAACGGCGAAAAAGAAGTGGAAATCAATGACGGAGAGTCAATATCCTTTGTATGTGAAGATATGGGAGTGCCATTTTCATGTCATTTAGGAACATGCGGTACATGCATGATAAAAATAGTTAAAGGAAAAGAAAACTTAACTGAATTAACAGAGGAAGAAATTGCTTTTGGTATGGATGATGAGACAAGACTTGCATGTCAATGCAAAATCAAAAGCGGTGATGTTAAAATAAATTTTGATTAAGTTCTCCATATTTTTCTTAGACAAAAGTTTTTATATCCTTTTAATATTTTAGTATATTAGAGGTGTATTAAAAATGGTGTATTCAAAGAGTTTTCCAAAGACAATTGAAGGAAGCAATTATCCTAGGTGGGAAGAGGTTTATTTAACATCAAATGAAGAAGAAATAGTTCAAGAGAATGCACGGCAGGAAAATATTTCTCTAATGAAGGAATGCATAAATGATGCAAAAAAACTATTCCATGAACAAAATCTGAAAGATTACCAGACGGATGTAATAACCATGGCAATAGCCTTGTTTGAAAAACGTGCTAGCCACGAAGTTTATCATAAAGAAACTTTTGCAAAAGAAAAAGTTGATAAGAAAAAATAACATGGTTAACTATTTAGGGAGACAATCAGAGTTAGATCTTGAATTAAGTTTGCCGCAGTGGCAGCATTTTCTCTATACGCATGCTCAAAGAGGAATAGAGGCTTTAATTAAACTTTCTTCAGAAAATCGCAAAAATCTGGAATTGGATATTAGTGGTGATAATTTAAACCGAATGATATCTGATTTTACCACTCCATACAAAAATGGTCAGACTTTTAATAAGGATATTTCATACTATTCTATGATTCATGACAGATTAAACAGCTATGTTCACGGATTAGACAATATTTTTTCTATTAATCTTTCCAAACCAGAAAATGAGACCCAACTCTTAATGAAAGCAGCTTCTTTTAAACTATTGGAAACGCATGATTTATTGGAATGTTACTATGAATCAAGCAGAAGATGGCAGGCTGCAGAGCCTGTTTTTAACAAACTAATGGATAAAATGTGGAAATAGTGATTAATCATTGATAAGTATATAAAAACAATTTTTAAGTAAAATTAATGGAATGTGTGTTAAATTTTTAAAAGACGATACAATTTAAAACAGAAATATTATTTTTTTAATCTGTAAACGTCTACGTCGCAGGGGATAAAAACCATTAGGTTTTTAAATGAATTCAGATTTCTTAGAAAATACCCTTCATAATCTTTATGGGGTTGTGGGGTAACCTGGCTATCCTTCGCGGTTTGGGGCCGTGTGATCCCGGTTCGAATCCGGGCAGCCCCATTAGATAACGAAAGAAACAGTCAAAACAGTAAAAGGTGAATATTCATGGCGGAAACGTCAATAAAAAGAACACACATCAAAGGTTCAGCGGGAAAATTCGGAACAAGATACGGACGAACAAATAGAGAGAAATTCAACAAAATTGACGCTTTGCAAAAAGCTACTTATGTATGCCCTTTCTGCAGTTACATGAAAGTTAAAAGAGGTTCAATGGGAATATGGGAATGCAGTAAATGCAAAGCCAAGTTCACATCAAAAGCCTACACTGTAACAAAAACAAGCATAACAGCAACAGAAGAAGAAGCTGAAGTCGAGAAGAACGAGTAAAAGGTGAATTATGATGGCTGACTATAAATGTTTCCAGTGCAATAAACTAGTGGCACAGACTTATTTAAGAAAGAAAGTCAGATGCCCTTACTGCGGTTCAAAGATGCTTTTTAAGCCAAGAGTTGCAATTACAAAAATAAAGGCAAGATGAAACTATCTGCAACTTTAAATATATCTAACAGCGCAAAGGCGCTTAAAAAACTTTTTGAAACTGAGCGCTCTGAACTTAAAAATGACAGGGCAAGCTATTCATTTAAAGCAGTTAAAAATGATTTTTTAATAATAATAAAAGCTGATGACGCAACAGCGTTTAGGGCAATATTAAATTCGGTATCAAAGCTTATCTCAATATATGAGAAAACCATTATGGCGGTAAAAAATGAAAACTGAAGAAAATAATCATATGCAGGAAAAAATAAATGAAATTCAATTAATTGAACAGAACCTTCATTCTTTAATAAACCAAAGGCAGACTTTTCAGGCGCAGACAATGGAAGTTGAAAGCTCGCTTTCTGAAATATCAAAAACAAAAAACGCTTATAGAATAATAGGAAATATTATGATAGCAGCTGATGCTGAAGCGCTAAAAATAGAATTATCATCAAAAAAAGAAATGCTTGACATAAGGGTCAAGTCAGTGCAGAAGCAGGAAGAAAAATTAAAGCAGAAAATTACTGACATACAAAAAGAAGTAATGGATGCAATGAAAAAGAAGTGATTACAAATGAAAGAAAAAACACAGGAAATACTTGACGCGCTTCATGAAGTTGCAAATGATAATACAATCCCTAAAAATATCAGGGAGAAAATAAATAACATTGTTGCAAGTTTAAATCATGCTGATGAGCTTTCTTTAAAGGTTGACAGGGCGCTTCATGAGCTTGAAGAGATATCAGAAGACTCAAACCTTCAGGCATATACCAGAACCCAGGTATGGAATATTGTAAGCATGCTAGAATCACTTCATAATTAATTCTTGTTTGCTTTCTTCTCTACAGTCAAGTTTTCTATGACCGCGTAATTCTGGATGTAAAGCTCGTCTCCTCTGTCAGTTATTATTCTTGTTGTCAGGGGGGTTATATTTTTTACAACTCCTTCGGCAAGGTGTGTTCTTATTCTGTCACCTTTGAAGAAATATTTCTTGTTTTTTATTTTAATAAAAGCGAATATGTTTGGTAAAAAATCCCGTATGTCAAGCACGAGTGTAGATATAAGCATTAATCCGAAGAAGATTATAAGACCTGTAAATACATATCTTGTTATTCCAATATTGTTTAAAGCCATTATAACTGTAGAAAGATAAATAACATAAGCTACAATGTTTGAGAGTAATGTTTCAAGATTTATACGACCCAAGAACGTATTTAGTGTTTTTTTGTTTATGTTTATCTCTTCTAAAAATCTTTTAGTCAGGTTGCTTGCAATCTTTCCAAGCATGAATCCAAGGAAGAACATTATCAGCGACGTAACTATCTTGTTTAGTATGATATCCTGATAAAATTGCATGAAATCAAATGTCATGTTCTCTTATTCATGGGAAGAATATAAAAAGTTAACTGAGAATATTAACTTATTCATTGGTTATATCATTTTTTGTATTTCGTCTTTTTTAGAAATTGTATCTATATTTCCACTTTCAACATTATCTTTTTTCTTATCATCACTTTTTTCTTTCTGCTCAACTTTTACTTCAGAAGTCTCTTTCTTCTTCTCAGTTATTTCTTTCTTTTTCTTAGCAGCTTTTTCAAGAACATATTTTAAGACATAGCAGTCCTGTTTATCTAAAACTTCCGTAAACTTTGTCAGTTCAGACTTTACAACGTCAAGCTTTGCCTTTTTTTCAACTTTATCGCCATACTTGTTTGCGTCAACTTCGACTTTGTAGAGGCACGCGTTTTTTGAAAGCGAAGAGAAGATGTAGTCATCACTCAGCACAAACTCGCTTCCGTTCTTTATTACAAAATCTTTTTTTACTAATTCTTTTATTGTTTTTGTAGAGTCAAGTGAGAATCCTTTTTTAATGACGTCTTCTTCTGTGAAATTCTTTTTTGTATAAGCAAACTTCAATATCTTTATCTCTTCAGGTGAGAGCTCCTGCAGCCTTGGAAGTCGTTTTGTCTTAAACTCGTCAACGTCAACCACTATCTCGCCGTTTTCCATTTCAACAAGGACTTTGAACTCCTTATCTTTTTCTTTGCAAAGAAATAGGTATGACGGTACAATAACTGCTTTTACATCATAGTCAGGATTCATCACTTTCATGTCTTCAAGAGTTATCTTTGGCTTAATTATCGGTATAAGCTCCATGTCCTTGAAGTCCTCGATTTTTTCAAAAACGTCATCGCTGTCATTTCCGCTGTTATCATTATCCATTATATTAACTGCTCGTCCGCCGTGCTTAGTCATTCTTGGACGTATTTTTACAAATAGAGGCATATCAGTTATTCCTGTAACCATTGCAGTACCTATTGCAAGATTTCTTATTTCTTCCTCTGACTCGCTAGTTATCCCCTCAACTGATGAAGAGACCGCTTTCAAATCATTTGGGTTAGTGATTTTTAGTATAAGCTGGGTTGTACATTGTGAGACAACTGACTTGTCAACTCTTGCCGGACGTTGCGATACAACGCATATTCCTAGGCCAAATTTTCTTCCTTCGCTCGCTATTGTTCTAATGACTTTTGAACACTTTGTTTCGCCAAAGCTTCGCTCAGGGCAGTAGTTGTGCGCTTCTTCAATTACTGTAAAAAAAGGCGGAACTTTGTTTTGTTTTCGCAGCTCAAACAAATCCTTTAAGAGTTTGTAAACAATTATTTCCTGGACGTCTGGTGGCACTCCCTTTAGATTTATTATTGAGCAGACGCCTGTTGAAATCATCTCATTATATGAAACGTGTATCTCAGAAAAAATGTCAAGGTTGTTAATATAGTCAAGACTGTTTATCAGTGTCCATTTTGCATTGTTGTCTTCGCGCTCAAGCTCTTCAAGGATGTTTGCAAAATTTATTCTTTTAACATGCTTTATGGCGTTGTACAGTATTCCCATCTGTGTTCCTGTCGGTTTTCCAGGCAAAAGCTGTATAGCCTCGCTAGCTGTCAGGTTATCATCAAGCTTTAACGGCTTAAGCTGGGGATTAATTTTTATGTCGCCATACTCTTTTACGTTTCTAAATCCCTTTGGTTTTAATCCAAACATTTCAAGTCTGTCTTTTTCGTCATCATTAGGATTCTTCATCTCAGAGTATTCGCCGTGAGGGTCAATGATTAATAAAGGAACTTTTTTGTTAAGAATTTCTTCAATAAGCACTCCTACAGTGTAGCTTTTTCCAGCGCCGCTTTTTGCAAGAATAGCAACGTGTTTGGTAAGTACCGTTGCTAAGTCAATTCGAATCTCTATCTCTTTTCCGTCAAGCTTTCCAAGATAAGCGCCTTTTAACGGGTCTTTGAAAAGAATTATTTTCTTAATAAATTCATCAGTTGCAAGGTTGATTTCGCTATTAACTTCAAAAGGAATTCTTAGCTGCCTAATCTTTCCTTCTTCATCCTTATATCCAACAATTGCGCATTTTGCGATGACGTCATCCTTAGAGTTTTCAATCTCTATAATTTGGCATAGAACATCACCATAATTCTTGTGCAAAACCTGAATGAACTCAAACTTCTTTACCTCAGCCTCTGCCTTGAATGAGAAATGGTTGGTTGTAACTTTGCCTATAATTTTTCCTAGCGACATAGACTAAATAGGTTCACCCTGATTTATAAGTTTTTGGGAAGTTTAGAAAAAGAACCAATCCCATTTTCTCCGGAAAATCTTATTTCCTGCTTTCCCCATACTTTTCTTAAACCTGGATTATATGTTTGAAAATACTTTACGCCTTCAATATTTCTTATTCCTTGATGTGAGAGATAATTACCTGCCACTCTACTTTCATCTTCTACAGTCATAACTTTGACTCTTTCTTCGTTTACAACGTCATAAGGTAAATTTTTATCTTCTCTCATATGATTTCTTGGGTTAAAAGCATGTAATCCATCATATCTTTTCTTGTCTGCATTCCATTTAAAACTAAACCCCTCATTTGGAATAATTCCAAGTCCTTGTCCTGGGCTTGGATATTCTTCTTCAGGAACTATAGTTCTTAAAAAATATGGGCGAATCTGTACAATCTTTTGAGGACCTGCAATTGCTTCCGCCATATAAGCAACATCCTGCCTTAACAGCCCTTCTTTTCTTCCATTGGAAATAATAGAAAAAAATGTAGAAATTATGTCATAAAATTCTTTTTTAAATTCTTTAGCTTCACTTAACTTAAAGTTTTCATCAAACCATAATCTTTCATCATCAGGATTTGGTCCATTAAGAGGAAGAAGAGATTCCATATGAACTTGCCCTTCAATATTAGGGTGCTCTGCAATTAATATATTAATACCATTATATCTTTGCTGTAAAACAAAATTCATTTTTGATAGTGAAATATCCGCTCCACGAAATTCACTATATCTTCTTATGTCTTCAGCCATCTTTAACTGCTCTTCAACTCCGCAGCCAACATAATGTTTTACTTTTATTAATTCTTTAACATGCTCTTCTAAAGAAGATATTGATATCCTTTCTGAACTTTGTATTTTTCTAAGAATTCTTAAAGTAGCTGCTGACTCCTGTATACTATCAATATTGTGAGATAATGCCATACTGCTATAATATCCATCATCTTTTTCATTTTTCATATCTAGCTGAATTGCTTTATACTCCTTTGCGCACATCTTCATATCCCTTTTTATGTCAACCTTTAATCTTTCAACATAATCAAAAAGAAGTGAATGGTTATTTGTTGCAAGGTCATGAATTGAAGAAATGTTCTCCTTTGTTTTTTGAATGCTTTCCATTGTTGCTTCAATGGTATATGAATCAAATAAACCTGCAAATGTAGCAATTTGTAAATCATCCCCCTTTTCAACAACAGAATCTTCAATAGTTGAATCACTTCTAAGAATAAACTGCGAGTTTGGATATTTTTGCATAAAAGAAAGTGCATTATCCACAAATTCTGGGTCATCTCCGCAAAGACGCAAATAATCTCCTGCATGCGAAGGAGAAAACCGTGCCGTCATATCTAGCGAATTTCCTTTTCCATGACTAAAAGATGATGCCATCATCTTGGAAATTTATGGATAATATTTAAATCTATACTTTATTTGTTATTTTAAAGTAGTTAATTAAATTTCTAGTTTAGTTTTAGTATCAACTAGGTTTTTGGGAGAATCATATCATAAAATGCTTACAAATTTTATCTTCATATCTTATTAAAGTACAATAATATAAATACAATTATATTCATATAATCATGAAGAGAATATTTTATAATATCCTCATAACATTTTTGTTATTATTCTCTATTATCTTAACCGCATGCAATATTGATAAAACTGGAGAAACAATGAAAAAGAATAACACAACTAATCTCACTGAGTATGTAACAAAAGAGTGCGGCACTGAGCCGCCATATAAAAACGCTTACTGGAATGAGCATCGACCAGGAATTTACGTTGACGTAAACACTGGTGAGCCGTTATTCACAAGCATTGACAAGTTTGACTCAGGAACAGGCTGGCCAAGTTTCACAAAACCTATTGAAAACGCCTCAATACATACAAAGCCAGACATGAGTCTTGGTACACTTCGAACAGAAGTAAGTACCAACGCATCACATCTTGGGCACGTATTTGATGACGGACCAAATGGCAAAGAAAGATACTGCATAAACTCTGCATCACTTAAATTTATCCCGTACGAAGATTTTGAAAAACAAGGATATGGCAATTTCACATCATTGTTCAACTTTGAAAAAGCAACTTTTGCAGGAGGATGCTTTTGGGGAGTTGAAAAATTATTACAGGATATTCCCGGCGTTATTTCAGCAACTTCAGGATACACTGGAGGAACGACAAAAAATCCAACTTATGAACAGGTTAGTTCTGGAAAAACTGGGCACGCAGAATCTGTAGAAGTTATTTTTGACCCAAAAGTCATTTCTTACAAAGAATTGCTTGACTATTTCTGGCGCCTTCACGACCCAACACAGGAAAACAGACAGGGACCAGATTTTGGGACTCAATACAGGTCTGCAATATTCTACTATAATGAAAAACAACGAGCGATTGCAGAAAAAAGCAAAAAAGAGTTTGACGCAAAAAAGGTTTTTAGTAAGCCTGCAGTAACGCAGATTGTTCTCGCAACAGAATTTTATCCGGCAGAGGATTATCATCAGGATTATTTTGACAAGCATCCCGGACTTACGTGCCACACCATTAGAGATAAATAACAATTTTTTCAACTTCTTTATTTATCCTTATCATCAAGTTTTAAATACTAGCAATTAATAGTATAATCAACAACATAATTCAAGGTGATAATATGACTGAACAAAAAATTTCAAAAGACGAACAGGTAGGATTCCATAAAGGCGCATTAAAAACTCTTGCGGCAGAAAGACAGGAACTTTCAAAGATGGTGTCAATAGTTGAGCAGTTAATGCAGATGCACATAAAAGGGCTTCAGGATTTAGGAATTGATTTGACAAAAGAAGTCCAGGCGCAAAAACAGACAGCATCAAAAAAAGGCGCATCAAAGCCTATTGAGGATTTGCTTAAAAAATAAACAGGAATTTTGATGAAATTTAAAATATACGGTCATCATAATATGCTTGGCGAGCACGGGAATACGCTTGAGTTCACAAAAGATTTAGAGCTTACAAAAAATGGCGACTGCATAATTGGCGTAAATTCTGATTTTAAAGTAACAAAAGAAATCATAAACGCCAAAAAAATAAAAATCTCAATTCATTGTGATGGATTAACTGATAGTCTGATTAGCGAAGTAAATTCCTCTTTTGATGATAGTCACGAGATAGTCATTCGAAAAACAGGATTTTTGTCAAAAAGAACACTTGGGATAAATGCAAGCAAAGCAGCGATTGACATTGACAGACGCATAATAAAAAAATTAACAAATCCAGAAGCTTTTGCAGAAGTTAAAATTGAGGTTTTATAATGAAAAAAGTCTCTTTAAGAAAATCCGACATTAAAGAATTAAATGAGAAGATAGCCGCATACGGCTTCAATTTTTCTAAGAATGACAAGGTTGAGCTGGTTGATGACTCAGTTTATTATGTTAATGACAAACTCTTTTTCTTTAAGATTAATGATAAAATAATTCCTTCATTAAAAATTATTTTGGAAGGCAAAATAATCCTAAAAAACATAACTGTTGACATGGGTGCTGTTAAATTTGTTGTTTCAGGTGCTGATGTCATGAGGCCGGGAATTGTAAATATCGATGAAACAATCTCAAAAGGAGATGTTGTGGCAGTAATTGATGAGAAGAATAAGAAACCGCTTTCTATAGGAGAATCGTTATTTAATGCGCCAGAGATGAAGCTTATGACTTCAGGCAAGGCTGTAAAAAATCTACACTTCGTCGGTGATAAGCATTGGAATACCTAAAATACATTAAATTCTTCACTAAGTAATGATAACAAGTGGAAAAGTTTATAAATACAGCTGGGTTTACTAGATAAAATGAGTATAGTTGAACCTATCATGGAATCTTTACAAACAGATATTAAGCTTAGGCAGCTTAATCCTCCTGAATTTATAGATAGATATCTTGAATTTCATAAAGATAGTATTATGCTTCTTAACGATTTATTGGCAAAACTAAAAATGGTGGATGAACGCCCGATTGTCAAATTTAAAAAAGGTCTTGGTAAAGCAGTTGGTATAACTTCAGATGTTGAAGAGGAAAAAAACGAGACAAATTTTACAAACAATGAAATTGTTAACATTATGCAAATTAATTACTTAACTCCTTATGGAAGGGCGATTATTCCTAAAGTCACATTTGGAACAATAGACTTGTACAATAAACAGGGAAAATTAAGGAATTCCGGAAGTCCATATGCTGTGCATCCTCTTTCTGTCGGGCACATCCTTGCAGAGCTAAGTTTTCCATACTATGTTCTTGCAGCAGGAATAAACCATGATAATATAGAAGAACGGGCAAAAAATAAGCAAATTGATCAAGGTATTAAACCTGATGACATTCCATCCCTTGAACTTTTAACAAATGAATTATTTGAACACCAGTTTTTAGCATCAAAAGAAACTGCAAAGAGAAGCAAGGCTAGAGTAACAAGGGTAACTGATTCAACAAGCACGCTTGACAAGACTGAATTAAGAGAACTTGTCTATTCATCAATTATACTCCAGAAAGTTACAAGAATAGAATCTGACGAAAATTATTACCAAAGCATAGAAAGAATATTTGACAGAAATATAACTGAAAATACATTTGGTCTTAAATCCATTTTTGAAGGATATAAATATGAAACAGGAGAAGAACTTGTTCTAAGCGACAACGAAATAACAGATATAGTTGAAGCTTCTGCGTGCGTAAAACTTTCTGACAGGATGTCAAACACACTTGACACTTATGAAGAGCAGACATTTACAAAGAGAATGAAAGATGTTTACAAAAGTGCATATGTGATAAACCGTGTAACAGAGTACCTTAATAGCCATAAGGATGATTCATCAGCAGTAAAAAGAGAAAATTATCAGAAAATGAAATACTTAAGAAGCGTATTAATTGAGGCAAACAAGAGAATAATTGCAAAAGGAATGGATAATGTAAATTCAGAGATGAAAGCGAAGGGAGAGTATGATGAATCATTTGAAGAATATAAATCAAAGTCAGGATTCTCATCTATTGATTATGGATTTGATGATAATGTCTACAGCGGAACTATACGAGGCATGTGGAATGAGATTGTAAATAATAATGAGGCAGTCATTGAAGATGTAAATAAAACTATGTTGCAGCAGTACAAAGCATTAACTGTGTTTGAAGAAATAAATAATTCATTCATGGCAAATGATAATTTTTCACTTTCAGGTTTTGGAAAGCTTGGAATTGAGCAAAAGCTTGGATATTATGATGACATGGGCCAGAAGGGAAGCGATGAGTGGAAAGCTAAAAAAGAGCACCGAGAAAAGATGGGAGTCGATTCATTCCATTCATATTATGAAGTCACAGGCGAAAAAGTCACTTATGAAAGGCCAATGAATAAGGTGCTTTAAATGGCACTAAAATACGCTAAGGAAGCAAATTTAATGCAGGTATATTCTTCTCCAGGAGACTCATTGTACAAGATAGTTGGCAGCATAAGAGAGGATGTTTATGGAAGACTTAACGGTACATTAGACAAAACTTTAGCAGCACGGGAATTCAAACCAGGTCTTGTTGAAGCTGCAAAAAAAGAAATAGATGAAATAAGACTTTCACTTGACAGGCCAACATTTCCATTTGCGCAGGATTTGAATGACACAGTCTTTGGCGTCGGTTCGACAGTTTATTCAATAATGCTTTGCGATGGAATAATCTATGGTAAGAATCAGAATGATATGGTTACAATACCAATAAATCTTGGTACTAATGCATATGAACTATTCAGAAGGAATCACGTTAAAAAAACAATAGACTCGCTTGTTACAGAAAATCAGATTAATAAATTCTTCAATCAATACAGAAAAGAAGTTCTTTTTGGAGAAGGGTACAGTAGCTTTGACAATACCTCATCTAGGTTTTTTTTCATCTCAGAAGAAGGATTGGTGCAATTTAGAAAAAGCGATGGAAGTATAGATATGGAAAAATTGATTCCATTAATCTCTTATGTTCCTGGAAAATTGTTAACTGAAGAAAAAGACATACCAACACAGATTCAGATACCAACATTGGAAGAAGTCATGCTATACACTCCAAAGTTTTTAAGCTATAGACTAAAACAAACTCTTGATGATAAGCTAGCAAATAATA
>JAHFPP010000021.1 GCA_023266675.1 Candidatus Woesearchaeota archaeon | reverse complement strand
CGCAGTTGTAAAAGCAAAGAATCTAAGATACGTTATTGAAGAACTCTTATGCGCTTTCTAAATTATTGAAACACGAATTTTCTTGACTGAAGATGCCCCTAATGGATATGGAGTAGGAGTAGATGTTGGTGTGGTTTTATAATAAACCTGACCGTCAAAGATATAAGTTGCGCCTTGAACAGGATTAGCTGATGTAATAAGAACTATCGATCTTGTTTTATAATCATGATTTTCTATTGAACCGATATTGTCAGAAGCTAGATATCTCCATCCTCCTTTATCTGATGGACCAAAATTAGGTAATTGTTGTCCTTTAATGTCAAAAGCTTGTGAAGGTTGAATGGTTATACTAAACTCTGCTTGACTACCTAAAGTATTTAATACTCCTATTCCAAAGATTGCTGCATCACCAATTTTAACTTCTTTTTTGTTAAAAGCAATTACAACTTCTTCATTTCCACTTGTAATCATTGATTCTAACCGGTCTTGGGTTTGTTTATCCATCTGATCTTTTAATTTGTCTATATTCTTGAAAAGATTTGCAGCTATGTACAAACATCCACCAAATACTATTAAAGTTATTATAAGAATGACTATAAAATTTATAGAAAGTTCCATTCCTTTTTTGTTCATTTTAGCATCTAATTTATATTAAGATTATCGTATAAACTCAAATTCTTTTATGATTATTATTAAGAACAATACAAGTATTGCAGCTCCTCCAAAAAGGAATGCTACACCATTTGCAAGTGAGTCGACTCCACCGCTAATAATTTTATAGAGTCCAAAAGCCATTATCCCAAAACCAAGCCAGAGAAATTTATCTAAGACCAGTTTCATTATCTCGAATTCTTCGCTTTGACTTAATCGTTTTTTCATGAGTAATCACCTAAATTAATTTTAAAAAATAAGGTATAAACTTATCCTGATACTTCTAAAGATATTTGTACAGATTCATAAATATCAGCTGTTGGAACACCCGTAGTTGATTTAGCTATCATGAGAGTACATAAATAAGTTTTTGTATCCATTGCTGACCCACTTGTTGTTCCTGCATCTAATATCGCCTTAAAATTTTGTAATGCGTGTGGAGCAACTGTTGTTTTAAGAGCTATAAACTTAATTTTTTTAGTTGTTGTCGAATCAAATTTATCAGTCCCATCTGATGAGCATTGGATATAAGGGACCGCATCTGATGCATCTGTAGATTTTTTGTTATAAAAACTTATACCAAAAGGTTTCTGCGAACCTGATTTAATAGATAGAGTACCATCCATTCGTATAGGATGTTCTGAATCGGCGGGTGTAGAAATATCTACATTTTCAATTGCAGGCAGAAGACTTTCACTGCTTGTTCTAAGCATTTTTGTTGTGAATCCGATTGCAAGCCCTAAGAATATGACTGCGATGACCAGTATGACTATAGCGTTTACTGAAAGGCTTAAATCCCCTTTTTTATTTGTGAATATTTTCATATTTTTAACACCTCAAGTTTAGATAATTAGTATTATATCTTAATTCTTAGATTCATGGTTTATATATTTTTCTATATGATTGAGACGTTTTGGAGATATTAAGCATAACTATAGTGGTTAGGTTAAAAACAACTGAAGAAGATAATTGTTAACTAGCGAAAGAGTTATCCCACTAAACTTTTAGAAAAAGTTTAATCAAAACAAGGGCTATTCAGCAAAACGCTGAATAGACCCTCGCTGTTAGCTCAAAAACAAAGTTTTTGGCTCCTAGCAATTTCATTGCTTCGGAACTGGCGAAAGAGTTATTCCAACAACCTTTTAAGAAAAGCTTGAGCAAAACACGGCATATTCAAACATTTTTGTTTGAATAGACCTTCGCTGTTAGCTCAAAAACAAAGTTTTTGGCTCCTAGCAATTTCATTGCTTCGGAACTGGCGAAAAAGTTACAACATTTTAAGAAAAGCTTGAGCAAAACACGGCCTATTCAAACATTTTTGTTTGAATAGACCTTCGCTGTTAACTGGTGAAAGAGTTATTCCACAACGAATATAAATAAGTGTAAATTATTCTTTATGTATGTTTGAGATATCTGAGATTAAACCATTAAGAAAAAAGCTTAACTTGACGCAGGGAGAGTTAGCAAAATTGTCCGGCGTTTCGCAGTCACTCATAGCAAAGGTTGAGGCTGGCATTCTTGACCCAGCGTATACAAAAGCGCAGAAGATATTTAGTGCTATTGACTCGTTAAACAACAAGAAGAACATCAAGGTTGAAAGCATAATTGTGAAAAACATTATCAGCCTCTCTCCAAATGACACGTTAAAGTCAGCTATTGAGAAGATGAAAAAGTACGAGATTTCTCAGGCGCCTGTTATTGAAAACAACAGCGTTGTTGGATTAATATCAGAAAGCATTCTTTTAGACTCTTTGATAAAGACTAACGACCCTAATCTAAAAATAAGTGAAATAATGTCTGAGGCGCCGCCGATAGTTTCGTGCAGTGCAGATATTGATGCTGCGTCACACCTATTAAAGTATTATCCGTTAGTATTAGTCTCTTACAAAGGCAATTATATTGGTATTCTTACAAAAGCCGACTTGATTAGAACTATGCTAAGAAAGTAAAAAGATTTATATATACATTGTATATACCTTAGCTATATGACAACTGATATGATAACTGTAAAGATGGATGATTCCTTTCTTAAAGAGATTGATGAAGTTGTAAAAACTCAAGGCTATCAAAATAGGACAGAATTTATTAGAAACGCTTTAAGAGAGAAAGTAGAGGAAGCAAAGCTAAAGCAGGCAATGATTGATATTTCTAAATTCAAAGGAAATTCTAAGAAAAAAACAACTGAAGCCAAATATGAATTGGTAAGAGAGAAAGCGTTTGAGGAATTATCAAGAACTGTTTTAAAAAAAGAAATAATACCCAGTTCTTGAGCATGCTCAAAAATTTTATTTTTGACATATCAGAAAGATTCAGATAAGCTCTTCAGGTTTGTAACTTTTGGAAATATCTTCTAATTGTTTAAAATGTTTATCTCGTGTTATTAATATGGATTTCTGGTCTCTTGAAATTATCGCATGTAAAGCATCACCTTTTGGCACATTTCTCTCTAAAGCTATCTTTTTAGCTTCATCAAATTGTTTTTCAGTAGTCATTATTTTTTCTTTAATTTTCTCAAATGGTTTGAACATACCATTAATCTCCGCTATAGAATAATTCATCTCAAGCTCTCTAATCAAAAGATCTGTAACAATGAGTTTATTATCCTTGGATTTTATCATTGATAAAAGCTTCAAAGCATAATCTCCTAAAGGCTCATTTCTAAAGCCTTTTCTATTTTCATATAAATCCATCCAGATGGATGTATCAATATAATACTTCTCAACCATATTCAATCTTGAAATAACAGATTATTTATAGTTATCTATCACAAAAAGAATAAACAATTATTGCAGTATTTATATAATTTATAGAAAAGAATTACGCTTTGATTATTCCGTAGCCAATAAGTCTGAATCGTGTTCCGACTCGTCTTGAGATTGTTACCCTTGCGCCTTTGTTTGCGCATATTGGAAGCTTTAATTTGCAGTCGATTAAGTCTTTTGAGAGTTTTACTACAACGCCAACAGTTGCTTCTGAGTTTACGTTGAGCATTAGTGATTCTCCAAGTTTTAATGGTTCGACAACTACGTCTTCTTTTGCGCCAACGACTCTTTCAAGAAGATTTGTTTCAAGCTTGATATCATACCATATAGGAGGAAGTTTTCCTAAATGTCCTGCGATGTTTCCTGTGAGTTTGTCTGACTTGACTATTGATGGGTCAAGCGTTGTAAGTATTCCTATCGTGCCGCCTGGTCCGATTTCTTCAACGTGCGCGCCGCCAGAGACTATCCCTGTAATTTTGGTCATAATTGGTTTTGCTTTTAGTCTGTGTGCTTCTTCTGTTACTTTTCCTGGCCGGATTTCTATTTCGTCTCCAACTTTTAGTATTCCTGATTTAAGCGCGCCGCCAAGAACTCCGCCTTTTATGTCTTTTATCTTTGTACCTGGCTTATTGATGTCAAAGCTTCTTGCGATTATAAAAACTGGTTCGCTTTTTGGGTCTCTGTTTGGAGATGGAATGAATTCTTCGATTCCTTCAATAAGTTTGTCTATGTTGACGTCGTACTGCGCTGAGATTGGTATTATAGGCGCATCTTTGAAAGGTGTGTTTTTTAAAAACTCTTTTATTTCCTTATAGTTTCGAATAGCCCTATCTTCAGGGACTAAATCAATTTTGTTTTGAACGATTATGATGTTTTTCAGTCCAAGAATTTCAAGCGCCATCACGTGCTCTTTTGTTTGAGGCTGCGGGCATGGTTCGTTTGCTGCAACAAGAAGTAATGCTCCGTCGATTATTGTTGCGCCTGAAAGCATTGTTGCCATAAGTGATTCGTGGCCTGGAGCGTCAACAAAAGATACAGTTCGAACTTTTTCTGCTGTTTCTTCGCATTTACACTTTGGCTTTGTGCCGTATCTGCCGCATTTCTTGCATTTGTAGAATGATGCGTCAGCGTATCCAAGTCTTATTGTTATTCCACGCTTAACTTCTTCAGAATGAGTGTCTGTCCATTTGCCTGAAAGCTTCTCTGTCAAGGTTGTTTTGCCGTGGTCAACGTGACCTACAAGGCCGATATTTACCATTGGCTGTGAAGGTTTTTCCTTTAAAGGTTTAGCAGCATGAACAATTGATTCCTTTACAGATTTAGTATCATGAACATGTTCTTCCTTTGTATTTTTTTTTGTTTCTTTTTTTACCATTTATTTAATCACTCATTAAAAAATGCAATATTTATTTAGCTGCTTCGCTTGGTTTTTCTTCAAGTGGTACTTTTCCTTCTTTTAGGATTTTAACGTTTACCTGGGCTGTTTTGTCAAAGATTGTGTTTCCTGCAACAGTTTTTCTTTGTCTCATACCATCTCTTCCTTTTGTGATTCCTATTCCTGAAACTGCTAAGATCTTTTTTCTTAATGTTCCTGAAAGGTCTTTACGCATTGGAAAGCCGCAGTAGTCTGAACCGCCGGTTATTTCAAATTCGTATCCTGTCAAGTCGATTAATTCTCCTTTGAATTTTTCGCCTACTTTTAGTCCCATGAGTGACTGTGAAGCGTCTGCGCTTAGAACTTTCTGATGACTCTTCTTTGTCTTTGGGTTTCCTATAACAAGTTTTAATTCTGCCATTTTTTTTCCTCCCGAAGCATTTATGCGATTTTCCTTCGCAAACCGCTACTGCGGCGCCTCAGCAATTCGTAAACAAAAGAAATTATGGAGTATTTATAAATGTGACGGATGGAATAATAATATATATACGTAAAATTTACCATTTTATATGGGGATATATACTGGCACTACTTTTAATAATGTTAAAGTTTGTTTAACAGAAAACGAAGGAAGATTTTTTTATGAAAAATGGAAACAACCTAATCATCCTCTGACAGACACATATGCTACCAATGAATTAATCAATGCATTGTTGCATGGGTGCGAAACAGCGGGTAAGTTAATGGGATATACCTGGCAAAAAAGCATGGAAACACCATTAGGTGAATTTGTACATATGCCTGTGATAATAGAAGCTGACCTTGATGAAAAAGTATATTTCTCAAAAGGAAATATTGTTGCCATTATTTCTAAGGAAACAGAATATCCTGTTAATAGAATTTGGGTTCCAAATGAAGAATCAAGAAATAAAACATTAAGATATTTTAAAGATAATGGATTGGTTAATGCGTTTAATTTATTATCTCCCGAATTAATTTTTAAAAGAGGATTGGAATAAATAAGGATATGTTAATATCTATCTCATCGTTGTCGTGAACTCGTTGCCGCCGATGTGCAGTATTCTTTTGCCTTCTTTGAAGCTGTGAGTTTTAAGCACTTTTCCTACAAAGACTATGTGATCTCCTGTTTCAAAATCGTTAATGACTTCGCACTCAATGACGGCGGACGCTTCCTTGACCATCTTGCAGTCTATTGACTCGCATTCTAAAGGCGTAAGCCCAGTCTCAGAATACTTGTCGGTCTTCATTCCGGAATTCTCTCCGCAGAACATCACCTGCTTTTCAAAGCCGTGAGGCATGAAGTTGACAGCGAAGACCTTTGTCTGTTTGATTAAATTTAATGAAAACCTTTTCCTGCCAATAGATATCAGATACAATGGCGGTTCAATTGATGACGGCATGTGCCAGTCAACTGTTATAAGGTTGTCAACGTTTTTAGACTTTCCCATCATGTCAAAAGTTCCTTTGCATGACACAAGAACAGTCTGGTGAGGCTTGGATAACAAGATGATTTCGCGTGACATTATTCATTTACCAAGGCTTGAATCTATTATTGACGTGTCCTCTTTCATCAAAAATAATGTTGCTACAAAGAATATCGCGTACGCTATGACGCCAAGGTATTTTATGCCAAAAAGCGAGCACGCAATATTCACTATGTAATAAACAGATATTGCGTATGTTGCTGACTTAAATACTTCAAACACAGTTATCCTTGCACGCCGAATTATTGTAAGTATGCTTGCAATTATGGTAAAGAGTAAGATTATCAGGAAATATTTAATCAACGTTATAAGGTATGCTATCACTAAAAGTGTTGGTATGAATATTAACATTAATAAAAACGTGTTTCGTTTTATACTGTTAAGATTAGAAAGCACATCATAATGCGTGTAGTCCATTTTCTTTGTCCAAAACATTATTTTGCTGTATGCTGTATCTTTTGTCAGTAGCAAGTCCTCTTTTGAGCCAAGCGAACGATTAGCGGAGGTATCTATGAGTATATACGGTGTTTTTGATACCACAATAGGCTGGTTTGTCTCTATGTCAACATTTATTGAAAACTTGTTGATGCTTGACACGTTTGTGCCAATTTCCTTGTAGTTTGAGTAGTATCTTGGAATATTGACTAGCCCCATAATTAACACGTAAATAAGTGACAAATACAAAAAGAAGAAGAAAGCCTTTATGATTGAACGCTGAGTTAAACCCCTGTATCTAAAGGGTTTTAATGTTTCAAGTATCAGTTTGAAGATGAACTTTACCATTTGTAAATCCATAGCCTTAGCAGTAGGTATGTTGATGAAATAATCCCTATACCTATCAATACGTAAAAATAAAGTTTTACTATTTCAATTATTTCAATGTATTTGTTTGACATCCTTACTATGTCTGTGTGTGTTATAACACCTTTTATAGTGTCATCATCAACAATTACAAGCCTCCTTATTGCGTACCTGCTCATAAGCTCAATAACGTCATTAATCCTGGTATTTGAAGGCTTTGAGATAAGCGGGCTTGACATCACTTCCCTAATTCTTACCCTCTTAAAATCCTTGTTCTCAAGAATAACCCGACGGATGATATCCCTTTCAGTGATTATACCTACAGCTTTTTTATCCCTCGTTATGACTATGCAGCTTATGTTATAATGAACCATCGTCTCAACGGCGTTAAAAACAGTTTCTTTATCCTCAAGAGTTCTCACGTCGGGAGTCATATAACTTGTTACTTGTTTGTGCTTGAACAGAAGTTCCATAACCAAATTGTGTTATAAATGGTTTATATATATTGCGGTAAATCATGAACATATTTGTGTGTACTAGAAAATGGTTAAAATAAATACAAAAAAGATTTAAGAAAAAATATAAAATTTAAGTTTTCGCTTGCGAAGCTGCTCCTTGCTGTATAGCCTTTTGTATACATGCTGCGTCCGCAATATTTCGTGTATTGTTTGCCAGAGTCAAAGGTACAACTGCGCAATTCTCAGTAAGCAGAAATATCTGAGTGACCGCATTTGTTGCACCTGCAATTAATCCCTGTTTATACACAGCATCAAACTTGTTAGTCTGGTATGATTCAAACTTACCATATGCAACGTATCCTAGAACAATAACTAAAACAAGTGCAAGCACTATTGTTGCAATTTTAAACGTTTTTTCACTTTTTTCGTACATTTTAACACCCTCCGCCTCTTTTGGACAGGAAGTTTATCATGTTATTATAAATATATCGATTTTAAGAGAAGAAACTGCATTGGCACGTGAAGATGAAAAGCAACCATAATTTATTTAAATGAATGCCTTTTCTTAGAGTATATATCACAGCCCCGTAGTGTAGCGGCCAATCATCTCGGACTTTGGTAATAACAGGTTCGTCAGAAATGATAAACCATTAAAGACATCCGAGGACCTCGGTTCAAATCCGAGCGGGGCTATATTTTCTAAAATTGGCTAAAACTTTTGTCGACGATAAAAACACAATTTTTTCAATAAAAACCAAATCTAATCAAATTAGGGCTATTACTTTTTTTATAAATTAAGAGTAATTTCATAAAAAATAGGTTTGTAAACAAAAGTTTATAAATAAGATTCAACTTACTAATAAGATATAGCTATTGGAGGTATTAATATGTCAGAATTAATTGAAATGGGAACTATGAGTTCAAGAGGTCAAATTGTCATACCAACAGATATCAGAGAGGGTATGGGACTAAAAGAAGGAAGCAAAGTATTATTTGTAATGTCAGATGATTCACTTTTAATTAAAAGAGTTAATATGCAAACTTTTGCAGAAATAACAAAACCATTAAAAGAAGCAGTAAAGAAAAGCGGACTAAAAGAATCAGATATTCCCGATATGATTCATCAAATGCGAAAAGAAAGAAAATGAAACTCACTGTTGACACAAATATTTTGGTTTCTGCTACATTTTGGAACGGAGCATCAGACAAGATAATTGAGAAAGCAGAGAAAAAAGAAGTTAATCTTGTTTTATCTAAAAATATTATGGATGAATTTGTAAAAGTGTTGAATTATCCCGAGATTCAACAAAAGATTAAAAACAAAAATTTGGAAATGAATAGGACAGTTGAAAAGATTACAGCGATAGCGTCATTTGTTGAACCAAAGGTAAAACTTCAAATTGTTAAAGACGACCCTAACGACGATATGATACTTGAATGTGCAAAAGAAGGAAGAGCAGATTATATTGTATCAAATGACAAGCATCTACTCAAAATTAAAGAATTTGAAGGAATAAAGATATTGAAACCTGAAGAATTTTTAAAATTAATAGATTAAAAATGAAAACAACAAGAATATCATCAAAAAAGAAGCTTTTTTCAAATCTTGATAGCATCGCAGAAGAAGCTACAGCAAGACTTAAGAAAAAAGGAATAACTGAAAAAGACTTTACAAAAATCATCCAAAAAAGAAGAAAAACAAAATAAACATAATTTCTGACGAAATGGAATTCTTTAATTCATTTAAGTAATTTTTATATATTAGATTTGTTTTCCTGATATCAGAAAAGTGCAATAAAAATTTGTTAAATTAGGGCACTGGACACAAAACAGCTATCGTCCGAGCGGGGCTACTTTATATTTATGTCCTTAAATTAGAGCTAATTGATTAATTTTCTTATATTTTTTCATAAATTAAGAAGTTTAACATGTTTGTTTTAGATTTAGAGAAATTAGAAAAGTGTTCTATAAAACATAAAGAATAAAAAGGGTTTGTGATTTAAATTAATACATGAGTGAAGCGATTAAAAATCTTGAGCTTGCACAAAGAAAAGGTGTAGCTAAGCGACCAAAAGTAGGAGGGTTTCCGTATCTAGCTGAAACTTTAAGATGCGCAGGTGTTACAAAAAATATCTGGTTTTTACCATCGTGTCAAAGTCTTTTTTTAACAAGTAAAGGTAATGTGATGGTTCAAGGTACCCCACTTATTACAGGAACTGTTGAGATTCCAAAGTTTGACTCTAAGTCTTTAATAATAGCTTTACGAAATGACCAAGCAGGCAAGACCACGTTTCCTGAGTTTCTTGCAGCATCATGGCAAGCCGGCGTGGTTCGTTATGATGTTGATTTTATCAAAAGAAGCGTAACTTATTATGGATGTAATGACGAGAAATACATTGAAACGTATCCATATGTTAATGTTGATTGAATTTATTTATTTTTATAATAGAATTAAGTTATTATATAATTATTCTTAAATATTCTAACTTAAACAATAACCTTATTAATGGTTTAATCCTTTATTTTATAAGTTTGGAGACAAAAATGAAAAAATCAGATAAAAAAATGTTTGTTAATTTACCTGTCAAGGATTTGAATAAATCCATTAAATTTTTTACAAAACTCAAGTTTACATTTAATCCAAAATTTACTGATAAAAACGCTACTTGTATGATTGTTGGGAAAGATTTTTGTGTTATGCTTTTAGTAGAGAAGTTTTTCCAGAGATTTACCGATAAGAAGTTAGTTAATGCAAAGAAGAATACAGAGGTAATAACGGCATTAATGTTAACAAGCAGAAAAAAAGTGGATGAACTAGTAAACACTGCAATTAAAGCAGGCGGCAGAGAGTATAGAAAACCAGATGACTACGGGTATATGTATCAAAGAAGTTTTGAAGATTTAGATGGACATCAATGGGAAATATTTTATATGGATGAAAGCAAATTCCCAAAGAAGTAATTCCTCATCTCATCGATAGAATTTATTAAATTCTAGTAGGACCATGCTTGATTTTTTGTAATTTGAATGTATAGAGAAGTTCTATCGACTATAAAATTTACTCGTCTAAATCTTTGATAATTTCGCGCAATTGTCTTAAAGTTCATATATAGATATTATGTCGATGAAGTTTCATTTAATTATAAAGATATAAAATTTTATTAAAGGAAAAATTTTTATAGAATACATTAAGTATAATAAGATGATGAAATCATTTAAACATCAAAGAAAAATCAAAGCATCTTCTAAAGAGGTTTTTAAAGCATTTGAAAATATCACAATTTTAAATAAATGGTGGGGGCCAGATGGATTCACAAATACATCCAGAACATTCGAATTCAAAGAAAATGGCAAATGGGTATTTACAATGCATGGACCGGACGGGAAAGACTATCCAAATGAGATGATATTTCAGGAGATTAAAAAACCAGGTAAACTTGTCATGCGTCACAGTGTTCAGCCGTACTTTACAGCGACAATAACAATTGAGGACATTAAAGATGGCGCATTGGTAACTTTTCTGCAAGAGTTTGACAGCGAAGAAGTTGCTAAAAATGTTGCACACATAGTCAAACCTTCAAACGAACAGGTTTTAGATAAGCTTCAAAAAATTGTTGAGAAAAAAGTTTATTGATAAATATTCAATTCTTCAGCTTTTAGAAATTTCAGTTTATACACGTTTGTAATAAAATGTAGTCATGGGATACTAGCGGTATAAATAATGAGTATTATGATTTATTAATTTTTAAACACATATGCTCCCGTCTGAAGAAAGCCACTCTATCTCTTCGTCACTTCCTGTAATATTTCCAGAATAAATATTGTTTATATCATTTTGTATTCTTAAAACTGAATTGTCAAAATTAAGAATTTTATTATTAGCAGCATAAGCTTTTGCCAAAGGTATCCACTTTTGAAAAACATCTTTTGCTTCTTTAAAATTGTCATTTGCTAAATCTGTCTCATTATGCCTTATGAATACATAATAATGGGAAAGCGAATGCCCCGGACATAAAGTCTTTTTTCCTGATTTTATGTAATCAGTAAGAAAACCGAGTCCGTGATATACATGATAATACTCTTCATATTTTACCATTACTTTTATTTCATTTATCTCATCTAAAGCATTCTCATCTTTTGAAAGCAACCCTTCTAGTTTTAGGAAATCTCCTGTTTTAATAGATTCATTTGAATTTAAAGAATTTAATCGGTTTATTTCATCAATAATAGTTTTTTTAGCATTTATCTCAGAATCATTATTTTGATTTGTACATGCACTTATAGATATAACAATAAATAATAAGATAATTGATGAAAACGTTTTGATATGATTCATAAATAGAATAAATAGATTTAATTTATAATTTTTGTGTTAAAACATAAGATAACTAACCAGTTGTTTGTTAAAATAAATGATGGCGTAATTAGCTATTTAATTATTTGAATATATTATTTTATTCAAATTTTGAGAGAATCTTTCGCCCAATTTTTAAAATATAGTCTTTTGCTTCCTTATCTTTACCAGAGGTGATATGGATAAGATATAATTCTTTTGTGAAATAAAGATTGTAATAGTATTCATTTGGTTTATTGAACTCTCCGCCGTAATCAGATGGATCGCTTACATGGAATCTGCTCTGGTCTCCAAAATCATTCTCGCTTATTAGTCCCTTTGCCCCAAACAGGTGTGATGATGAATACCCATATGAGCCATTTAGGGCTTCGTAATTTGTAAATTTTGTCAATTCAATAATTAGCTGAGTATTATTCAAACTTTTAATGTTGTAAACACAAAGAGTATATGCTCCGCGTGATGAATCAACAACGTTGGTATAATCTTCGTCTGTCCTGCAATTGGTTCCGTTATTCAGTCCAAGCTGCACAAGGTCTTGTTCATTAATTTCGCTTGTCATTCCAAGCTGAGAAATTTCTTTTTCACTAAGTATTAACGCCAGAGTTCCTGAAATATTATTGCTTGCATTTGGTGTTGGCTCTAATTGAGATTCCTGCACTTTTGAGCAGCCTCCGATAAATATCAAAAGCATTGCGAATATTATAATTAGTTTCATAATAAAACAATAATTTTGTGTTATTTTTAAATGTATTTAAAAAAAAGCACTATATTAATTTGGATTACAGAATTTTTTTAGATTAACTTGTTTATTTTTTATATATCTTTTTCAAAGTTTTTGTTGGAAAAAGGCGAACAAATAAGTTTTGTTGCCACTTTATAAATTTGTCAATACACTCCTGACAAAAGTCTGCAGAATCTATTTCATTAATTTTCAGATTGTTAAAATCAGCGTTATAGTTTGATATTGTTTTTTTGCATAAGGCGCATTTCATCTTTTCACCAAATTAATAATTATAAGGATAAGATTATATGTTATTTATGTTTATTGTTAAAATATTATGAATTTAAAACAAGTTAATTTAAAACTTTCCAATATTTGATTTTATAAAATGGCATACGACGAATATCTGGCTGAGAGAATTGAAATATTTCTAAAAGACAGCAACATCTCATTTGAGAAGAAGCGAATGATGGGCGGCCTTTGCTTTATGGTTGACGATAAACTTTGCATGTGCGTCTCAAAGGACCGACTTCTTGCAAGAATCAACCCAAATCTTCATGAGAAATCCCTTAAAATCAAAGGTTGTAGCGAATTGAATATAACAGGAAAACCCATGATAGGATTCTTTTTTGTTGAAGCTTTCGCAGTTGACCTAGATAAGGATTTAGAGCACTGGATAAACCTTTGCCTTGAATTTAACCCAAAAGCAAAAAGAAGCAGAAAGAGTTAGAAAAGAAGATTAATACTTATTAAAGAGCATCTTTAAAAATAGTGGACAAATCTCCCAGATTAGGTGATACTATGAAAAAAGTTTTATTTATTATATCAGGATTAAATTACAGCGGAAGTTTTAGCTTAAAGCTTGGAAACTCTTTTGTTGACGAATATAAAAAAAAGAATCCAAAGGACACTGTTGAAACTCTTGATTTAAACACACATAAAATAAGGTTTTATGATATGGATGATCATTCTGCAGTTTACATCAAAGGCGGAAAAGACCTAAATAAAGAAGAAGCTGCTAAAAGCAAAGAAAGAAACGCGCTAGTAGACCAGTTCATGAGTGCAGACAAGATAGTTCTTGTAGCTCCTATGTGGAATTTCAGCATACCAGCAGTATTAAAGGCATACATTGATATGATAATAATACCTGGACGAACTTTTGCATACACTAAAGACGGAGTTGAAGGGCTTGTTAAAGGAAAAAAGATAATTTTCTTTGGAGCACGCGGCGGCATGGGATATGACGGCCCAATGTCAAAGATGGAGATGCAGATAAAATACCTTGAAAACGTATTTGGATTCATAGGAATCAAAGACCAGAAAAGCCTTGTAATTGAAGGAAGTGCAATGCCTGGTGCAGACACCAAAGTAAATGACCTTCTGCCAAAGATAAAGGAACTTGCACATAACTTTTAATTTATTTTATTTTTTTAATATTTTAAACAGATATCATATGTTTAAAGAGAGATAACTTAATAAACAATAGTGACATATATCTTTTAGAATAATAAGATAAAAATTTAATTAAAATATAGATGATAAGGTGAAAAAATGGACAAACATAATGAAACAGTCGCGAAGATAACAGTTGTAAAAAATGGACCATTAGTAGTAAACGGAGGAATTCCTCTTGAAGGAGTTTCAGGTGTCAAAGCTTCAGAAACTTATTACCTGTGCAGATGCGGGAAATCGGCAAAAAAGCCATTTTGCGATGGAGCACACTCAAGAATAAAATTTAATGATGAAGAATAAAATTATTTTTTTATATTTTTTCTAGATGAACAATCATAAGTTTTATTAAAGGGATAAACATAATTTATTTATATCATAAAGATGATTAGATTTCAGAAAATAACATTAATAATTTTTAAAATGATAACTACAAAAAATCCGGCAACAGGAAAAATTTTGACAGAATACAGCGTTATGAGTTCTGATGAGGCGCTTTCATCTGCAGAAAAAGTTTTTAATGAAAGTTTCAGTTGGAGAAAAACGAAATTCTTTGAAAGAAAAAAATTATTTATTCAGCTTGCAAAAATATTAAGAGACAACAAAAAGCGATATGCAGAGATGATAACATGCGAGATGGGAAAAATAATACGTGAATCACTTTTAGAAGTTGAGAAATGCGCAGTCCTTGCTGAGACTTTGGCAGAGCACGGTGAGAAGTGGCTTGATGAAGAGCTTGTGAATGCCGGCGGAGAAAAGCACATAATAACCTACGAGCCGCTTGGCACAATTTACCTTATAATGCCTTGGAATTATCCTTTCTGGCAGCCATTCAAAGTAGCGCTTCTTCCTTTGTTTGCAGGAAATACGATTATATTAAAGCATGCAAAAAACGTTACAGGCTCAGCAATTCTTGTAGAAGAAGCATTCAGGAAATCAGGATTTCCAGAAAATGTTTTTAAAACACTCATTATAGACCATGATACAAGCGATTTGCTGATAGATTCAGAGTTTGTGCAGGGGGTCTCTTTGACCGGAAGTGTTTCCTCTGGCGCCAAAGTTGCGTCACGCGCTGCAAAAAACATAAAAAAGTCAGTGCTTGAGCTTGGCGGTTCAGACCCATTTATTATTCTTGAAGATGCAGATATTGAGAAGGCAGCAATAGGCGCCGTTATGGGACGAATGGGAAACTGCGGTCAGGTATGCGTTGGCGCAAAAAGAATAATTGTTAATGAAAGCATTGCAGAAAAATTCTCAAAAAGATACGCTGAACTTGTAACTCAGTTAAAACAAGGAGACCCAATGGACCCAAAAACTGATATTGGTCCTGTTGTTGATTTAGACTCATTAAATGATATGGAAGAATTTGTCAAAGATGCAAAAAGCAAAGGAGCAAAGATATTGACTGGCGGCGAAAGATTTGGAAATGAAGGGTGCTACTATAAACCAACTGTCATATCACAGACAACAAAAGATATGAGTATTATAAATGAGGAAGTTTTTGGACCAGTTGTGCCTATTATTATTGTAAAAGATGACGATGAAGCAGTAAGAGTTGCAAATAAATCAATATTCGGACTTAGCGCAACCATATGGACCAATAATTTAAGTAAAGGAGAAGAGTTGGCAAGAAAACTTGAATGCGGCGGAGTTTTTATCAACCATATCTCTGCATCACACCCACTGCTCCCGCTTGGCGGAATAAAGATGTCAGGCTACGGACGGGAACTCTCTCATATAGGAATAAAGGAATTCATGAATATCAAACAGATAAGTGTATATAAATAGAAGATAAAAAATAAAAAATGGAACAAGAATGAAAGCATCAGATTTATTTGTCAAATGTCTTGAAACTGAAGGTGTCAGATATATTTTTGGAATACCTGGCGAAGAAAATCTTGATCTTCTTGAATCTCTTAGAAAATCTGAGATAAAACTAATTCTTACACGTAACGAACAGACAGCAGTGTTCATGGCTGCAAACTACGGGCGTTTCACGGGAAAACCAGGAATAGCAATAAGCACACTTGGGCCTGGTGCAACAAACCTAGTGACAGGAGTTGGATACGCGCAGCTTAATGGTCTGCCCGTAATACTTATCACAGGGCAAAAACCAATAAAAAAATCAAAGCAGGGAGAGTTTCAGATAATAGACATTGTTTCAATGATGAAGCCTTTAACAAAAAGCGCAAGACAGATTCAAAGCGCTAGCAGAATTCCTGCGCATATACGCCAGGCGTTTAAGACTGCTATATCAGAAAGACCTGGTGCTGTGCATCTAGAGCTCCCAGAAGACATTGCAAGAGAGGAAGTGGATGAAGTACCAATTATACAGGAGGATATTAGAAGACCTGTTGTAGAGGATAAAGCATTTTCAAAACTTGTTGATGCGCTTGAGAAATCCAAAACACCAATTGTACTAATAGGCGCTGGTGCAAACAGAAAACGAATTTCAAAGTACCTTACAGAGTTTGTCAAACAATATAATATACCCTTCTTTGAATCACAGATGGGAAAGGGAGTTGTTGACGAAAGACTGCCGCAATATGTGGGGACAGCGGCGCTTAGCAGCGGTGATGACGTCCATAAAGTAATCGATCAGGCTGACCTGATACTTGCAGTTGGTCATGACACACTTGAAAAGCCTACAAATTTTATACATAGCCAAGATAACAAAACAAAACTTATACACATAAATTACTATGAGTCCAAAACAGACGAAGTATACCATCCTGACATGGAGATAATTGGAGATATAGGAAATCTTTTCTGGCGCCTTTGCAAAGCGAAGATAAATGCTAAGTGGAATCATGACTTAATGTATGAAACTGCCTTAAAATCAAAAGAGAAAATAAAAGGATACAATTTAAAAAAAATAAACAGCAAACTCACAACACCTCAGCTATTGATAAATACTCTTCGAAACTCGCTTGATGAAAATGACATTGTAGCACTTGACAATGGATGGTACAAAATATGGTTTGCAAGAAATTATCATGTTTATCATCCAAACACACTGCTGCTTGACAATACATTTGCAACAATGGGTGCAGGCCTTGCATCAGGAACAATAGCAAAATATCTTAACCCTGAAAGCAAAACTGTCGTAATCACTGGTGACGGTGGCTTGATTATGAACCTTGGCGATCTTGAAACCACAGTGAGACTTGGAATTAATATTGTGGTTATAGTTGTAAACAACAGTTCATACGGTATGATTAAGATAAAGCAAAAACAGCAGGGATTAACAGAGTTTGGGCTTGACCTGATTAATCCTGATTTTGTAAAGCTTGCAGAAAGCTTCGGGGCAAAAGGAGTAAGACTTGAAGATGCGTCAGCGCTTGATGAAACAATAAAGCAGGCATTAAAGACAAAAGGAGCAGTAATAATAGACGTGCCTTTTGAGTATCCTGAAAATTTTGAATGAAAGTGAGTATATCTAAAATCTGTTGTTGTTAGAATATAAAAGAATAATAAGTTTCATTTGTGACTATATTTTTTATGTAATGCTTTTTCATCACCATAATCAACAAAATTTTTGTGGTGCTCAGGCCTTACATATCCTTTTGAATCCTGATGCTTAATCCCGCACCAGTATTTCTCAGTCTCCGCGGCTATATCCTTTGCATAATGCATAACACCGTTTGCGTAACCGCAGTAATTGCAGTTCACTCTATCAAAAAGACTTAGGTATTTTAATTTATACCTGTCCATTTTTACATAATTTGTTATTCTAAGAAGCTTAATTCCATAAAGTGGAAAACATATGTGGTGATAAACTTCAAGACAGAGATGAAA